>NZ_QOUX01000042.1 GCF_004116265.1 Anaerobacillus alkaliphilus
GTTTCGACGCAGAAAGCACCGAAGCGTTACTAGTAGAGGAAGAAACAGGATACTACGGAGCGTTACATCGTCCGTAATCATCGTGAGAAACATCATTGATTATACTACATGCGCTCTTAGCTCAGCTACGAGCAACACATCTTCGAATAACTACGAGTTGTTTCGACGCAGAAAGCACCGAAGCGTTACTAGTAGAGGAAGAAACAGGATACTACGGAGCGTTACATCGTCCGTAATCATCGTGAGAAACATCATTGATTATACTACATGCGCTCTTAGCTCAGCTGGATAGAGCATGGCACTTCTAATGCCAGGGTCGGGAGTTCGAATCTCTCAGGGCGCGCCATTTAAAATATTGGAAAATCGTCTGAGCATTTAAGAGAACTAACAATTTGTTAGTTCTCTTTTTATCTATATTTATATAAAAAACTAATATTTTTAACAGGTACGCTACCACCTAGGTAACGTATCTTTTTTTATACCTAAAAAGAAAACACTATGAATATGTTGCAAAACAATAACCATACTAAAAAGGGAAATATATTCATAGTGAGGTGTTTTTTTTGAAAAGTGAAGATATTCATTCGGTCTACATCGGAATTGATGTGGGATCAACAACCGTAAAAGCTACAGTTGTAGATCCTTCGACTAAGCAAATTCTTTGGTCGGATTACCAACGTCATCATACGAAACAGGCAGAAATGGTCCAAGAGTTTTTAGTTCGGATTGGAAATGAATTCTCTCATATAAAACGAGATCAAATTCGAGTCTTTATCACAGGATCCGGTGGTGGACCAATTGCCGAACATATTGGGGCAAAATTTGTCCAAGAAGTAAACGCAGTTACGATGACCGTGGAAGAATTACACCCTGATGTTGGTAGTGTTATTGAGTTAGGTGGCCAAGATGCAAAAATCATCATTTTTAAAGAGAATGAAGAAACAGGCGGTAAACAAGCGATCACCTCTATGAATGATAAGTGCGCATCAGGTACAGGGGCAACAATTGATAAATGTATGATCAAGGTTGGCTTACCTGAGAGTGAAGTTGCGAAGTTACAATTTGATGATACAAAGCTACATCACGTGGCTGCAAAATGTGGAGTATTTGCCGAAACTGATATTGTAAATTTAGTGAAAAGTAGCATTCCTTCAGCGGAAATCATGTGCTCACTTGCTGATGCGATTGTTATGCAAAATCTATCAGTGTTAACTAGAGGAAATACGTTGCGTCATAAAGTGTTATTACTTGGTGGCCCTAATACATATTTACCTTTTTTACAGCAATGCTGGCGTAAACGTATTCCTGAGGGCTGGGAAGAACGCGGCTACAATTATCCAAAAGATGTGCCAATTGAAGAACTTATTTTTATACCGGAAAATGCCCAGTTCTATGCTGCATTTGGGGCTGTAATGTATGGAATGCATGAACCTGCTGACGTTGGTATTTATAAAGGAATTGAAGATCTAAAAACGTTTATTATGCACGGTCGTAAAGCAAAGCTTGGTGAAAAAGCGGGTAAACCACTAGTAAACAGTGAAGAAGAATTAGAGCAATTTCGTATTCAATATAGTATTCCGAAATTTACTCCTGTTCAATTTAAAGAAGGAGAAAAAATTCAAGCTGTTATCGGACTTGATGGAGGTTCTACTTCCTCAAAAGCTGTCTTAGTAGATATGGATGGAAATATTCTATTAAAAGAATATCAACTATCCAAAGGAAACCCGATTCAGGATACTCGTGAACTACTAGGGAAAATAAGAGATAGAATTCACGAAAGTGGAGCAAAGCTCGAAGTAATGGGATTTGGTGCAACTGGTTATGCGGCTGACGTACTGGAGAAAACGTTAAATGCAGATGTAAACATAGTTGAAACCGTTGCCCATATGATGAGTGCTGTTCACTTCTTCGGTGATATTGATGTCATCTGCGATATAGGTGGTCAAGACATTAAAGTCTTATTTTTAAAGAATGGAGATATTCGAAATTTCCGTTTATCAAATCAGTGTTCAGCTGGTAATGGCATGCTTCTACAAGCGATGGCTGATCAGTTTGGAATTCCAATTCAAGAGTATGCGGATACTGCATTTAGTGCTGACCTGTCACCGAAGTTTTCTTATGGATGTGCTGTATTTTTAGATTCAGACCGAGTTAACTTCCAGAAAGAGGGTTATTCCAAAGAAGAATTGTTAGCTGGATTAGCTCTTGTGTTACCTAAAAACGTTTGGCAATATGTTGTCCAAGTTCCTAGGATGGCAGAGCTTGGTCGTAAATTTGTACTTCAGGGTGGAACTCAGCACAATCTAGCTGCTGTAAAAGCACAAGTAGATTACATAAAAGAGCGTGTTCCAGATGCTGAAGTGTATGTTCACCCACATACAGGTGAAGCGGGTGCGATTGGTGCCGCGATGGAAACGATCCGTGTTGTAAAACGAAAAGGGTTTTCAACATTCTTAGGTTTAGACTCAGCAATTGGTATGTCTTATGAGTCACGTAATGACGAGTCTACCCGTTGTAATTTCTGTCCGAACCTCTGTAGTCGAACATTTATTGATACGAAAACGCCAGAGGGACAAACGGCTCGTTATATCTCAGGGTTTAGTTGTGAAAAAGGAACGGTAGAAGATAAAGATGCATTAATAACATTAACGAGAGAACGTAACCAACTAAAGAAACACTATCCTAATTTAGTTGACTATGAAGCGAAGAAAATGTTTAAACGTTTTTATGATCAAAAGCCACTACCAGAAGCAACGACAGTTATTGAAGATGTGCAAGTAAAGCCTGGCCTCCTAGGGTTCGGTACGAAAAAGGTGAAATACACAAGAACCTTCCAGCGTTCTTCTGATGAAGCGTTAGAGCATCGTCAAAATTTACGAATAGGGATTCCGAAGGTACTTAATATTTGGTCAACAGCGCCATTTTGGCGGACCTACTTTGAGACTTTGGGCATACCAGAAAAACAGGTAGTGTTTAGTGATTATACAAGCGAAGAGATGTGGCAAGCTGGCGGAAAATATGGTTCGATTGATCCTTGTTATCCTTCAAAGGTTGCACAAGCCCATATTCATAACTTGTTATTTAAACATCACAAAGAAGAAAAACCGCTACATGCAGTTTTCTTTCCTTGTATTACCCATATAGAGGCTCATATGAAAAATGTAATTGACTCAGCAAGTTGTCCAATCGTCGCTGGGGCTCCTAACGTCATAAAAGCAGCCTTTACAAAAGAAACTGACTTTTTTAAAGAGAGAGATATTCAGTATTTTGATCCTGCTGTAACGTTTACTGAGCCTAATTTACTTAAAAAACAAATGTTTGAAGCTTTTCAGGATTTCCTTCAAGTTACTGAAGACGAAAGTGATTTTGCCGTTGACGAAGCTTGGCAGGCAATGCGAATGTTTGACGCTGAAATGCAGCAAAAAGGAAAAGAAATCCTCGAACAGGTGGAAGAGGAAAATCGCGTAGCGATCCTTATGATTGGTAGACCTTATCATTCTGATCCTGGTTTAAATCACAGTGTTTTAGATGAGTTTCAGGTATTAGGTTACCCGATTTTATCAATGCGCTCGATACCGAAAGATGAAGTATGGTTACGAAGGTTTTTTAAAGAGGATATTGAAAGCGGAAAAGTAGAACATGCCCTTGAAGTTACCGATGTTTGGCCAGAGAACTTTAGTTCAAATAGTGTACAGAAAGTGTGGGCTGCTAAATTTGCGGCACGTCATCCACATATAGCAGTTCTTGATCTATCAAGCTTTAAGTGCGGTCATGATGCTCCGACATATGGATTAATTGACTCAATTATCTCAACTGCGGGTACACCATACTCGGCATTGCATGATATTGATGCGAACAAACCGAGTGGTTCAATAAAAATTCGTGTAAAAACGTATGCTCACAGCTTAAGTCTAAATGAAGAAAGGCTCCAAGATTTAGCTCGTAAAAAGGCAGAACTTGAAAAATTAATTGAAAAGAAACGGAAATCACTAGAACGAAACCAACTACTTGAAGAAATGGACGAGCTATCTAGTCGCAAAGCTCAGTCATAAAGGAGGAATTGTGATGGATAAAGTTGCTGATAAGTTTGAACAGGAATTACAACGGTATCGTGAGGAACAAGAAGCAAAGCTTGGATTAAATGAGACAAAAAGTCAATGGTTTGATCCAGTACCGAGACAATTTTTTGCCAAAGACAAAGCTTCGACAACTATTTTGTTTGGTGGTTTGACGATGGCTCACGACTACTTGATCTCAGGCGGCTTAAAAGGAATTGGTTACAATGTGGCTCATTTAGAGTGTCCTGATACAGATGCATTGCGGTTTGGGAAAGAATTTGGAAATCGTGGTCAGTGTAATCCTACGTATTTTACAGTTGGAAATTTAATTAAGCACCTTACACACCTGCGTGATGTCGAAGGAAAATCAAAAGATGAAATTGTAAAAAACTACTTATTTGTTACAAGTGGCTCTTGTGGCCCATGTCGTTTTGGTACGTATGTAACAGAGTATCGCAAGGCTCTTCGTGATGCTGGATTTGATGGGTTTCGAGTACTTCTATTCCAACAACAAAGTGGTTTGAAGCAAGCAACGGGAGAAGAATCCGCGCTTAAACTAGACAGTTCATTTTTCATGACATTCTTAAAGGGTGTATTAATTGGTGATATTCTTAATGCAATTGGATATCGAATTCGCCCTTATGAAGTAGTTGAAGGAGCAACAAATGAGGCTCTGGAACGCTGTAAAAAGATATTATTTGATGCCTTTAGTGAAAGGAAGTCAATTATTAAGGCGATGTACCGTTGCCGTAGAATTTTAGCATCTGTTAAGGTGGATCGAACAATTGTCAAGCCAAAGGTAAGCATTATTGGGGAGTTTTGGGCGATGACAACTGAAGGCGATGGGAACTATCAATTGCAGAAGTTTTTGGAAAGTGAAGGAGCTGAAGTTGATGTTCAGTCGCTAACTGCCTGGATTTTGTTCCTGATATGGGAAGGTCGCTATGACACGAAGAAGCGGATGCAGCTTCGAAAAGATGATAGTGGGCGCTTTGGCTTAAAAGGGAAAAATCCAATGAAACGCCTTGCAATGTTGAAAGTAGCAGACTTTACTGTCAAAGCTTGGTTCCAAACTTATGCAAAAATTATGGGTTTACATGATTACCATTTGCCGGATATGGATGAAGTTGCTGAAGTAGCAAACAAACATTACAACAACCAGCTTCGAGGTGGCGAAGGGCATATGGAAGTGGGGAAACTTATTTTAAACGTGATGAAAAAGAAGGTCAATATGACTGTCTCTGTAAAACCGTTTGGTTGTATGCCATCTTCTGGGGTGTCCGATGGAGTTCAATCGTTAATTACGGAAAGGTATCCTGAAGCGATCTTCTTACCAATTGAGACAACAGGGGATGGAGCAATAAATGTATATAGCCGTATACAAATGATGCTCTTTAAAGCAAAACAAGCAGCACAAAAAGAATTTGCGGATGCACTAGCTATGAAAGGATTAACAGAAGAAGACTTGCGTTCATTTGAAACGAAAGAAACTTCTCACCCATTAGCAACAAGTAATCATGTAGTTGGCTGTACAGCTGCTAACATGGTTTATGGGGTTAATAAGTTTATCAAACGATTTCCTTTTAGAAAAACAAAACTAGAAGGAGCAAACTAACGATGAATAAAAAAGCAACTAGTTAAGCTGAAATCCTTAATTAGTTGCTTTTTATTTTGATTTATAGGTAGTTGTCCATTATAAAACTAGGCTTTCCTTTTAATTATTACCGTCTAACCTTTCAAGCAGGTCTTTAATTTGAGTAAGGTTAATTAGATTTAAAATAAATTTTAAAAGTCGTCGTTTTAAATCTCTCAAAGCAAGAGGATCAAGGTTGCTCGAATTCTTCCTCTGTTTTTGAAGTTGTTTTAATAAGCATAAGATTTTCTCTATCAGTGCCTCTATTTTTGCTTCAATCTTCTTAAGAAGGCATCTAAGAGTCTCAGCATCAACGAGAGTAGGCAATCGTAAATCTAATAAATTTTCGGATCTATTTATCGGTAATAAAGATTGTAGATTGAGTTGATCACCGAACCCCAAACTTCTAAAATTAACTTCACTTACCTCATCCTCTAATATAGATTGCAGCAAGCTTTTCAGTTTTTTATCAGACTGAAGTCCAAGTAGTTTTAATAGGTCTTGAAGAGTTGTCTTTTTCATCACATAATCTCCTTTCTTGTTTGATTTCCTTCTGTAACAGTATATTCAAGCTGCAATTACCTGTTCGAAAAATGAATTGAACGCTGAGGTTAAGAAAATCTTAATAGGATATAACGACAGTTAGTAATGAAGAAACTAGATGTTAAACTGACTTTATTGGTTTACAAATTTACAAATACGAAAAAAAACCACTAGTGGACTAGTGATTTTTAATACATTATCTATCCTTTATTAATAAGCTTATTCCATGTTTTGGTCTCAAGGTAATAAGTGGCTGTGGTTTCACATCATGGTGATCATCGGGTAAAGTCACTTGATATTGTTGAACAATACAAGCCAGGACTAACACGATTTCCATTAGAGCAAAGTGATTTCCGATACACACTCTAGGGCCACCTCCAAAAGGAAAGAAAGCATAAGTCGGTAAGGTTTTCATAAAGTCATTCTCAAATCGTTCAGGAACAAACTTTGTCGGGTCTTTAAAATACGTTTCGTCGCGGTGCATGACATATTGGCTGATCATCACTGTATCCCCTTTTTTTAACGAATAATCACCAATGACGACATCTTCATCGACTTCCCTTCCAATGACGTAGGCAGGGGGATATAACCGAAGAGCTTCCCAAACAATGTTCTGAGTATATAGTAATCTAGAAAAATGTTCAGGCTTTGGCAAACTAGAACCTACAACATTGTTTAACTCATCAAATAGCTTTGTATCAACCTCTGGGTGTGTCGCAAGCAAATAAAGCGTCCACGTTAGTGCATTTGCGGTCGTTTCATGTCCAGCGAGAAAAATTGTCATTAACTCATCCTTGAGTTGCTTATCGCTCATATGAGTATCGTCTGTTTCATCCTTGGCATCCATGAGTACACCTAGCAAATCTTCATGCTTTTCGTTGCATGCTCTTCGTTTCTTAATAATTTCATTGAGGACATCATCAAGTGCATGAATGGCTTTTTTTAATTTGCGGTTCTGTTTCGTCGGAACCCATAGTGGTAGCTTTACAATTTTCCTCATTCTCTTAATGCCGAGCTTCATGACGGCTTCCATCGGTTCACCGATGACATCTGCTCCTTCTTTAAACTCCATATTAAACATTGTTTTACTAATAATCCCCAAGGTGATGTTTAACATATCCTCTGATATAAGCCTTTCCTCGCCATTTTTCCATTTGAAAATATAATTTAGAGTGGTGTTAATCATATCTTCGCCGTAGCTTAAGATGTTTGATCTTTTAAACGATGGTTGTATTAGTTTTCGTTGCCTTCTATGAAATTCCTTTTCACTGGTTAATAGACCCTCTCCTACAACTGTTTTTAATGTTTGGATATCTTCTGACTTAATAAATGACTTTTGCTTTGTCACAAGTACTTCCTTAATTAATTCTGGGTCGTTAATAAAATAAAACTTTTGAAATGGACCTAAACGAAATTGTACAAAATCACCATATTCCTTTCTGAGATTGAGTAAAAACTTGAGAGGATTTGATTGAAATTCTTGTAAATTTCCTAATAGAAAGTTCCCTTTTGGCCCAGGAGGAGTTAACTTGGTCTGCGACATTCTCTTATACCCTCCAATGAATTTTTTTGATATCTATAAATCTACGAAATTGAACGTTCAGATAACCAGTCATCAAGTGATTTTGGTAAACGACCTTTTATTGCTAAGGTAGCGTGCCCACCTTTCTCTAGTTGGTAGGTCTTATCACGGCTTGAGACAAGCTCCATAATTGAAACTGTCAACTCTTCAGGGACTAAGTCGTCATCAGTGGTTGAAACGACTAATAAATTAGCATTAATATTTTTAAGATTGACTCTAGTTTTGTTAATGAGTAGCTCATTATTTACGAGCTTATTATCTAATGCTAGGTCAAAAATTAGTTGTTTCAAGGTTGCTCCAACAAAGGGGACATGGTCACTTGTCCATTTTTGAAATCTTTTCCACCTATCAACGTATTGTGTGTTGTCGGCATGTTCTAGCAAAGCTAGATAGGGTTTAATTGGAAGAGGTGAGGTTGCTAGTTTAATCCCTTTATCTATGAATGTTGGGGGAATAATACCGTAGTGATCAATAATCTTCTCAATTGTTCCCCTTTCCTCTTTTAACATGTTTCTCCAAGAAGCTGTTAAAGGTAATTGTTGAAAATCTACCGGTGTAACAAAGAGAATTAAGTTTTTAATTGGTTCATCGGCTACTGCGGCATAAATGGTTGCTAAGGTTCCACCTAGACAATAGCCAACGACTGTAATTTCGTTAGCTTTGGAATGTCTCAGTGTATGTTGTACAGCCTTTTTGATGTACTTGCTTATATAATCATCAAGAGTTAAATCCTTGTCTTCGTATCCAGCAACACCGAAATCTAATAAATAGACATCATAGCCATTCTTTGTAAATGCCTGTATCATACTTGAATTATGGCTTAAATCGAGAATATAAGGTTTGCTCACTAAAGAATAGATAAGGAACAATGGTACCTCGAATTTTCGTTCTTTGGCAGGATAATACCAGACTACTGCCTTGTTCTTTTTCCAAATGGCAGTTTTAGGCGTTTGCCCAACTTTTATTTCTGTGTCTTCAGATGTTAGCCCAAACTGTTGTTTTACGATTTTTTTAAACTCATTGCTTCTGTTAGTCACGTTTATCGCCTCTGCTATTTATGGAGTTTAACAACTCTATGATAGTATCCTGATTTGTAATGTTTCCTAATAGTAAGTTTGTTTTAAGGAGACGCCTTAATTCTTTTCGATCATTTCTTAGTTGATGATCTTCATTTGTTGTTTCTGGTAGCTTAGATGTAGTAGAAACATCTTGGTTTTGCAGTTGTTCTGTTAAGTGATAGATTTTTTCTTCTAATGCATCTATTTTTTCTTCAATTTGTAGTCCTATTTTTGCTATATTACTTACATCATTTTTCGTTGGTAAATTTAATTGTTGAGAGATTGTTTCAGTATTTTTTCTAAGTGATTGCAACGTGTTAGAGTGTTTATTTAATCCATGTTTGATTAACTCAACTGTTTTCTCATCTTCTAATATTGAGTGTAGACATTTTCGAATTTTTTTCTCGGAACGTTCACCGACAACTTTGACTAAATCCAAAAAAGATACCTCTTTTTTACTAGACATAATGCCTCTCCTTTCTAAACTTTTGTAACAGTATATTCAAGCTGTAATTACCCGTTCAAAAAATGAATAGAACGCCTGCATTAGGCTTAAGAAATAGAGGCATAGATTAATGGAGTTTGAAGATAATATAATTGAATTAGATGTTGTTAAGGAGCGATGGAAATGGATCATAGGCAATTAGAGCAGTTAGGTGAAGAACTACGGGGGATAGGACACAAACGAAGACAATTAGTGGAGCAAATCTATCAGGAAGTAAGTGATGGTGACCAACAAACTTCAAAAGAATTGTACCAGCAGTTAAGTAGTATATCTGATAAAGCAATAGAAATTATGGAAAAGCAAAAGGAAATGTTCGATGAAGAAGTTAAAAAGATGTAGTGTGGGATCCCATACTACATCTTTTTTGGAATTAAGAAAAAAATGAACAACCCCTAATCCTCATGAAAAGCTTTTTCCATTCATAAATCGAGATAAGGACAGAACTGTCCGAGACAAGTGAAAAAGTAAAATATGATTTCTAAGTACAATATATTGGCGACTTATGTAATAA
This sequence comes from Anaerobacillus alkaliphilus, assembly GCF_004116265.1. Taxonomy (NCBI): domain Bacteria; kingdom Bacillati; phylum Bacillota; class Bacilli; order Caryophanales; family Bacillaceae; genus Anaerobacillus; species Anaerobacillus alkaliphilus. Next base: position 9,891 of record NZ_QOUX01000042.1, read on the forward strand.
TAATCACCATATTCAGTAAGTGTTCAATACTTATACAATTATTTATAGACCTTTCAACAGTTGCAATTCTTCCCTATGTTTCCAGATCTCATTGAACTATAGTAAGAATTCGGTGGTTGTGATAAATTTAAGAGAATAGGACATAAGAAAAAGATAAAAAGCCATTTCCATAGGAGGAAATATGTTTTTTTCGTTACGTAATCGAATGTTTGTCATTTTTACACTTATATTAACGATACCATTTCTTGTTTTATCCATAATTATTCCAAGTTGGTTTACAACTATAATTGAGGATGAAACAATAAGCTCAACAGAGGATATGATGGATCAATACTCTTTTTACATTGATGCGATTACTGTACAAGCTGAAGATCTGGGAAAGCAGGTACTCGTCAATCAATCTACTCAACAATGGTTAAAATATGAAAAGAAAAATATTGAGGCCAATAGTTCTGATCGCTATTTACTGAGAAATGAGTTAAGAAACCAGTTAAATTCAATGGTCTTAAATAATTCTCATACAATGTCTGTATCGATTTTTTTGAATGATGGGACAGGAATATGGGGGGATCATCCGTTGCTAGAGGAAACAGAGTGGTTCAAAGACTTTTCAAATCATGATCAGCGTTGGGTAAAAGCACATACAGACTCGTATGGCCACAACGATATGGATGTCATCAATAGTTTTCTTATCCCTTTATTTGATATGAATACGCTAGACCTTTCTGGAGTTATAAAAGTTAACTTTCCTTCATTATTATTAAAGACTGCTTTGGGTAAAATTAAGCTTGGCGAAACAGGGCGTGCTCATTTATTAACTAGGCATGGTGAAAATGTATTATCAGGTGAGATTGAAACTCCTCAATACGTGTTGGAGCATAGCTTAACTCAAATAAATGAAAGTAAGCAAAGCAAAGGCTTAATTGAAACCGCTTATGATGGGGAAGAATATTACGTATTTTTTCAAAAGCTAACAGTTGGTGACTGGGTGTTATTTACTGAAATTACGAAATCTGAGTTGTTTTTTAAGGTAGATCAAATACAAAAGAGATTGTTAATGACAAGTGGTATCATTTTTATTCTAACCTTGATCGCTGCTTATTTACTCTCTACTAATATTGTAGGTCCCCTGGGAAAGTTAGCGAAAGCGATGGGATTCCTTGAAAGAGGAGAATTTTCTGAAGCGAAAGGTTTAATGCCAACGATTAAGTCAGATAACCATGAAGTTGGTTATTTAATTAAAGTTTTTCATCAAACGATTGATCGTCTAAACCATTTAATCAAAATTGAGTATGAAGCGAATCTTCGTAGGAAAGATGCAGAATACAAAGCCTTGTTGCTACAAATTAACCCGCATTTTTTGAATAATACGTTGGAAATTATTGGAGGTCTTGCGGCACAAGGTAAAAATAAGGACGTTATAAATGTAAGTGTTTACTTAGGTCGAATGATGAGATATTCGTTGAATACTCATAGTGATGAGGTGAAATTAGGTGAAGAAATCAATTATATTCGTAATTTCACGGATATTTTGAAGTTGAGATACGAAGACTCTATTTCTATTGAAATTGAGGAAGATCTAGAAACGAAACATGTGCAGATCATAAAGTTTGTAATCCAACCACTTGTTGAAAATGCTGTTAAATATAGTTTTATTGAAAATACCTTTGCTAAAATCAACATTCGAACAGAAAAGTGTGGCAATAAAACTTTGATTATCGTCGAAGATAATGGAATGGGCATGTCTAGTGAGGTTATTTTAGAGTTGATGAATGTAGATATCTACAATGAAACAAATGATGTTTTAGCTAGTAAAGGGACTAGCATCGGGTTGAAGAATGTCCTCGGTAGATTGAAGTTATATTATGGACAGAACTTTTCATTTAACATAGACTCTGAAAAAAATCGAGGTACAAAAATTACATTGTGTATTAAAACAGGGGGGGCTATACATGATGAAGGTATTAATTACAGACGATGAAATTCAAATTCGTAAAGGATTACGCATGAAGCTTGATTGGGAAAAGGAAGGTTTCCAAGTTGTAGCAGAGGCTGCAAATGGAAAAGATGCGCTAAATATTTTGAACGAAAATGAGATCGATATCGTTATTACCGATGTGCGAATGCCCATCATGGATGGAATTGAGTTTGTGAAGCAATGTCAGCTAAAATACCCCCATGTAAAAATGATCGTTTTATCAGGATACTCTGATTTTGACTACGCTAAATCAGCGTTACAAGCAGGAGTTAGAGACTACCTTTTAAAGCCTGTTGCTCCTGACGAACTACTAGATGCATTATCTAGAATTCGTGGAGAAATTGAAGAAGAAAAAAAAACTCAAATGGAATCGGAGCGAATCAATCGGCTAGTTCACAATCAGTTTGAGGAAATACGTGAACAATATCTACTTTATTTAGTTAAAGAGGATTGGTCTGAATTAAATATAACAAAAGATAGGTTACAACAGTTAGGGTTGGAAGATTTCTCGAATGACCATGTTAAAGTTCAATTTGTGACCGTGGAAATTCGAGATACAGAAAAAAATGAAAAAGAATTATGGCTTCCGTTTAAAATGCTCTGTAAGGAAATTGCCGAAGGGGCAAAAGGAACATATTCATTTTATGATACAAACTACGCAAATATGGTTCATTTTATTAGGCATCTAGATGAAGAGCCTTTAACTGCCTCATCGAGCTTTATTCAAGACTTACAAAGGAAAGTGAAACAGTTTTTAAAATTAGAAACGGTCATTGGTATTGGTAAGGTTGCAGTAGGATTATCCCAGTTTAAGAACGGATATATTTCAGCATTACTTTCTTGGAGTCAAAGTGAATTAGGTTCACATTCACAGGTGATCGATGGTTCAGCGACAAATGAGATGTTTGATTTTTCAATGGAATTGGAAAAAAGATTAATGAACACGATAGAAAACGTTGATCATAAGACTTTCGAAACAAACCTGAGTGTCATTCTAGGGGAAACCACGAACCAATCGATGATGAAATATTCTTTTGTTGCGAACCGGGTGTTATTTTTGTTAGGTTCCCTGACCAGAAAATACGATATCGATTCAGTTGAAATCAATAACTTGATTTGGAATTGCCAGCAAAGTATCTGGGAGCTCAATTCACAAAATAAAGTAAACGAACAGCTTGTTGATTTAGCTGGTTTGATTATTGAGAATGTGATAAAAATTCGAGCGTCATCTAATGGCGCAGAAATCGTTGAAAATGTCCGACGTTTTTTGGAGCAACATTACGGAAGCGAAATTTCCTTATCTCTATTAGCGGAACACTTCCATATAAATAGTGCATATTTATCGGAAATTTTTAAATCACAAGTAGGACAAACCTTTAGTGATTATTTAATTAATTTACGTATGGAAAATGCGAGGCAATTTTTAAAAGATCCACAATTAAAAATTATTGATGTGGCACATTTAGTCGGTTTTTCAAATTCCGGATACTTCAGTACAGTATTTAAAAAATACTTTGATCAAACGCCCGTTGAATATCGGAAATCGTTAAATCATGTTAAGTAACTTGAAGGAAAGGACAATTATATGAAAAATAAGCTTGTTTTGATCATAGTTACCTCCATTGTACTTATTTTCACAGGATATACATTGTCTTTTTTCTCAGTCATTTTCACCGATTCGAATGACGAAAATGCAAATGAAAATCTAGAAGTAACTCAAATAGAGTTAACCTTTTGGAGAGCTAATGGGACGAATTTAGAAAATCGTGCCTACAGTGAGCTGATCTCGAACTTTGAAAAAGCGCATCCTAATATTAAAATTAAGATGGAATTAATTCCTTATGGTAATTATGAATTGAAATTAAGAACGGAAATTGCTGCTGGTAATCCCCCTGATATTATGGCTATCGATAGTCCAAACTTGGCTTTGTATGTAAATTCAGGATCGCTTTTATCCATTGACGAAAAGATGAGACAAGAAGGGAATATTATAGATATACCAGCAACAACTCTTAATGGTATGATCTTTAATAATGAGATTTATTTAGCCCCAATTGTAGAATCTGGTTTAGCGCTTTTTTACAGTATGCAATTATTCAGAGATGCGGATCTGCCATTTCCACCAAACGATCCATATCAACCGATGACCTGGGAGGAAGTCTTAGAGATTGCTAAGAAAATTAATCAACCAGAGAATGGCGTATATGGAATTGACCCAGCACAAGGTTTTGCTGATGGAGAAGCACCAGCTTATTTTAAATTACCGATCCTTTGGCAATTTGGGGCTGAAGTGTTAAATTCGGAGGCAACTACTGCAGACGGATTTTTAAATTCCAATGAGGCATTGGCAGCATTACAATTTTATCAAGATTTATATCACAAATATCAAGTTGCACCGATTGAATCACTTCCAAATCCATTAGTAAATGGAAAAGTTGGTATGACAGTTCTAGGTTCTTGGTATTTAGAAGACTTAAAAAGGAACTTTCCTGACTTTAAATTAGGCGAGGATTTTGGAATTGCCCCTTTACCGATTGGTAAAAATCAAGTTGCACCAAATGGGGGCTGGGCGCTCGGAATATCCTCAAAAACAAAATATCCTGAAGAAGCGTGGCAATTTATTCACTATTTGACGAATGTTGATGGAGCTAAGAAGTATGTGGAAATTACTGGGGATTTACCTGCTAGATACTCAGTAGCTAATCAATTTCCTGAACTGAATGAATACCCTAAAAATATCTTTGTGATCCAAGCTCAAAACTTTGCGAAAAACCGCCCGATTACTCCGGTCTATCCTGTCGTCAGTGAGGCAATTAAGACACTGTTTGAAGATGTTGGGATAGGTAAAAAAGATGTTAAAATCTCTGCAGATGAAGCAGTAGAAAAAATTAATGCTAGCTTAAATGATATTAGCAGATAATCCTCTAGGTTAAATCTAGAGGATTTTTTTGTGTTTTTAGAACCTTTAATTTTTATATGTATGAATCCAAAAATATTAAACTCTAAAATTACGACCATTTGTTATAGTGAAAAGTAATTTATGTGTTACTAAAATGAATTAAGGGGTGACGATCTTGTTTTTTTCTTCTAAAAAAATCTTACTTTGTTTAGCAATTACTTTAGCTGGGATGGTTGGATGCAGTCAGACGATAAGTTTAGATTACGAGGCAAATGATGATTATTATACTGAAAGATATCGGCCACAGTATCATTTTTCAACTTTAGCAGGAAATTTAGCTGATCCGAATGGATTGATCTATTTTAAAGGAGAATACCATTTATTTCATCAAAAAAACGGTCACTGGGCCCATGCTATTAGTAAGGATTTATTGCATTGGGAGCATCAACCGATTGCATTGGAACATGATGAACTAGGACAGGCTTTATCTGGCAGTGCTGTCGTGGATTGGAATGATTCAACAGGCTTTTTTGACGGTAAAGATGGTTTAGTCGCGATCTATACGAGTACGGTTGGTGGCGAAGCTCAAAGTATCGCTTATAGTAAAGATAGAGGGAGAACATGGGAGCGTTATGAGGGGAATCCAGTGATTAAAAACCCTGGGATTAAAGACTTTAGAGACCCTAAAGTTTTTTGGCATGATGAGACAGAAAAATGGGTGATGGTTGTCTCAACTGATAAAAGTGTTACATTTTTCGGTTCAGATAACTTAATTAATTGGCACTACCTTAGCCGATTTGGAGATGGGCAAGGTTCACATGTAGCTGTTTGGGAGTGTCCTGATCTTTTTCGTTTAGCAGTTGATGGGGACGAAGGTAACGAAAAATGGGTTTTGCACGTTAGCATTGGTGATAACAATAAAACAAATGGCTCAACTGCTCAATATTTTGTTGGTGAGTTTGATGGCGAGCAGTTTATAAATGATCATTCACCTGAAACAGTCTTAATTACTGATTATGGTCAAGATTTTTATGCTGCACAATCATTTTCCGATATTCCGAAAAAAGATGGGAGGAGAATTTGGTTAGCTTGGATGGCAAATTGGAGATATCCATATCAAAGTCCAACAGACCCATGGATGGGAGCAATGTCTATTCCTCGAGAATTATCTTTAAAAACGATGGAGGATGGTAGTGTTCGATTGTTTCAGGAACCGATTAAAGAAATAAAAAAATTGAGAGCAAATGAGTATTCTATCAAAGAGTTAGAAATTGAAGGGGATTATCGTATTACTGATTTTTCTGGAACAACATTTGAATTTGAGGGTATCATTCAATGGGAGGATGTCGAGGAGATTGGCATTCGTGTCCGTCAGTCAGATGAAGAAGAAACAGTCGTTGGACTAAATACCATCACAGAAACAGCTTTTGTTGATCGAACGAACTCAGGATTAGATAGAATCATTGATCGTAATGGTGAATTTTTTCAATTTGGTTCTCGATATGAAGCCAATTATCCAGCCTTTAAAAAACAGTTGAAACTGCGAGGATTTATTGATGAATCATCTATAGAGATATTTGTAAATGATGGCGAATTGGTCTTTACAAATTTAATTTATACTAACTCAACAAACAGTGGGATTGAACTTTACACAAAAGGTGGGAAAGCTAAGGTAGTATCCTTAAATTTCTTTCATCTTCACTCGACCTGGAGAAACCCTCCAAAAGAAGATGAAATAACACAAATTGTTGTAAATGAAGATCGTATTCATATAAAAGTAGAAGAAGAGACCACCCTAAAAGGACAAGTAAAACCTGACTGGTTACATGGAAATGGAGCTCAACTACTTTGGTTTGTAGAGGATCCTGAGATCATTGAATTAGCGAATGATGGAAGTAGCGCTATCATCAAAGGGAAAAAAGTGGGAACAACCCAAGTGGTGGTAACAGATATAAACCAGACAGTTGAGAAGAAAGTTAGTGTAAGAGTAACTAGTAAATAAAATGATGAATGGATAGGTAATCCCCTAGTTAAATAACTAGGGGATTTTTCTATTTTTCAGGGTCAGAAAAATATTATCTAAAAAGGCATGTTTTCATGTGCGAAACATCCAAAAATATTAGATGTTCAGAACCAATAATATTGAACTATTTCTTGTATTAATTTTGTTAAATTTGTAATAGATCAAGAATTACTTGATAAATTGTGAAAGCGCTTTTCATGGGGGCACTTATCTTATCAAAAGGAGGTTACTAGCTTGCAAATAAAAACGGAGAAAGAAACAGTGCTTGATATAAAACCTAAAAGAAACCTAGTTTCAAAATTGAAGCATCAAATCGATTATATAAAGAAGAATTATATCCTTTATTTGCTTATTGCTCCAGCTATTATTCTTACAATTATTTTTAAGTATATTCCTATGTATGGGGCAACAATTGCATTTAAGGATTTTAGCCCAATGAGAGGAATTATGGGCAGTGAGTGGGTGGGCTTTAAGCACTTTACAACCTTTTTAGAGTCACCAAATTTTTTAAATATTTTTATGAATACGCTTAAATTAAGCTCTTTTGAATTGTTGATAGGTTTTCCGATCCCGATCATCTTAGCGTTGATGCTTAATCAGTTGAGGAGAGCAAAGGTTAAAAAGAATATTCAATTAGTTTTATATGCACCGCATTTTATTTCCGTAGTAGTAGTTTCAGGGATGGTATTTCTTTTTCTATCACCGGCAGGTCCAATTAATGCGATATTAACGATTTTTATGGATAAGCCAGTTTCGTTCATGTCCAACCCAGATTCGTTTAGGTCGATTTACATTTTGTCTGGAGTATGGCAAGGGGCAGGCTGGGCATCAATCATTTATGTTGCAGCACTCGCCAATGTTGACCCTCAGTTACATGACGCAGCAACCGTTGATGGTGCCTCCTTATTACAACGTATTTGGCATATAGACATACCAACGCTGAAGCCCGTGATGGCAGTACTTTTTATTTTGGCAGCAGGTGGGATCATGGCAATTGGTTTTGAAAAAGCATATTTATTGCAAACATCAATGAACATCCCTACATCTGAGATTATTCCAACTTATGTTTATAAAAGAGGTTTACTTGCAGGGGATTATTCATTCGCTACGGCTGTTGGTATATTTAACGCTATTATAAACGTGTTTTTATTACTGTTTGTTAACCAAGTAGTTAAGAAGTTAAATGAAGGTGAAGGTCTGTTATAGGAAGGAGGAAACCGAATGAACAACTCAAAAGGCGACCGTATGCTGTTATTAATCAATAATGTGTTATTAGGTATCATAGTACTTGTTGTTCTAGCCCCACTTTTATACGTATTACTGGCATCATTTTTACAACCAAATGTGTTAATTTCAAAAGGGTTTTCTTTCAATGCAACTGACTGGACCCTCGAAGGCTACAAACGAATTTTTAGTGATGGGACGATACTGAGAGGGTTCTTTAATTCATTATTGTATGCGACTACCTTTACGATTGTAACGGTAACAGTCTCGGTTCTAGCAGGATATTCGTTGTCGAATGATGATCTAGTTGGTAAAAAGGCGTTTATGATCTTTTTTCTAATTACGATGTTCTTTAATGGGGGACTAATCCCAACATATTTAGTTATTAGAGATTTAGGAATGCTTAACACGATTTGGGCAATTGTACTTCCAAACGCGATTTCTGTTTGGTTCATCATTTTAGCAAGAACGTATTTTAAAGCTATTCCGAAAGAATTGAAGGAAGCAGCTAGAATTGATGGAGCATCAGAGTTTGGCATCTTCTTAAAAATTATTTTACCTTTATCAAAACCGATCATTTTTGTGTTAGCTTTATATGCCTTCATTGGACAATGGAATGCATATTTTGATGCAATGATTTATCTTGATGATCGGGAACTTTTCCCGTTGCAATTAGTTCTTCGTTCAATACTCATACAAAATGAAGTGCAACCTGGTATGATTAGCGATCAGCTAGCAATGGCAGAATTACAAAAGATTTCAGAGATGATTAAATACTCTTCCATCGTAATTGCCAGCTTACCATTATTAATTATGTATCCTTTTTTCCAAAAGTATTTTGAGAAAGGCGTTATGGTAGGTTCATTAAAATAATATAAAAAATCAAAGTGAGGAGAATTACAATGAGAAAAATTTTAAAAACCATGTCAGCATTGCTACTTTCAGGAATGTTACTTGCAACAGGTTGTAGCAGTAAAACCACTCAATCTTCTTCTGCTGAAGACTATGGTCTTTCAGGCGTAGAGTTACCGTTAGAGGACAAAGTAACATTGAACTTTATGTCACAAAGTTCACCATTAGCACCAACAGATCCTAATGAAAAATTAATTTTTAAAAGGTTAGAAGAAAAGACGAATGTTCATATTAATTGGCGTAATTTTACATGGGATAACTTTGCAGAAAGAAGAAACTTAGCTTTTGCAAGTGGTGAGCTTCCAGATGCAATCTTTGATGCAGCTTTAGGTGATTATGATCTATTAAGACTAGCAAAAGACGGTTCTATTATTCCTGTAGAGGATTTAATTGACCAATATATGCCTAACTTACAGAAAGTATTAGAGAAAGCTCCTCAGTATCGAGCGATGATGACAGCTCCAGATGGTCATATTTATTCATTTCCATGGATTGAAGAATTAGGTGCTGATAAAGAAAGTATTCACTCTGTAGACGTATTTCCATGGATTAACGTGAGCTGGTTAGCTGAACTTGGATTAGAAATGCCAACAACGACAGAAGAATTAAAAGAGGTACTGATTGCCTTTAAAGAAAATGATCCAGCTGGAGATGGTAAAACAATTCCAATGTCATTTATTTATGGTCATGGCGGAGAAGATTTAACTTTCTTGTTTGGCTCATTTGGATTAGGTGATAACTGGGATCATACAGTTGTAACAGATGATGGGAAAGTTGTATTTACAGTAGCGGAAGAAGGATATAAAGAAGGTATAAAATATTTTAACGAGCTATATGAAGCAGGTTTGATTGATATTGAGGCATTTGAGCAAGATTGGAATACGTATATTTCAAAAGGTAAAGAAAATCGTTATGGTTTATATTTCACATGGGATAAAGGTAACATTACAGGAATGAATGACACATATGATCTTATGCCAGCTTTAGCAGGTCCTGATGGACACAAAAATGTTACGAGAACAAATGGGATGGGCTTTGATCGAAATCGAATGGTTATTACAAGTGCAAATAAAAACCTAGAATTAACAGCAAAATGGATTGATGCCCTTTATGAACCACTACAATCAGTTCAAAACAACTGGGGTACTTATGGTGATAATGAGCAACAAAACATTTTTGAATTTGATGAAGCAGCAGCTATGTTAAAGCATTTACCATTAGGAGATGCGTCACCTTGGGAATTAAGACAAAGAACATTTACAGCAGGACCACTAGCTATTTTAGATAGTTATTATGGAAATGTTACGACCAAACCAGATGATGCAGCTTGGAGATTGAATTTAATGAAAGATGTAATGGTTCCTGACATGAAAGCTGAAAATATTTATCCGAGAGTATTCTTCTCAATTGAGGAGCTTGATAGACTTTCTACGATCGAAACAGACTTATTTCCTTACGTAAAAAGAAAACGTGCAGAATGGATTACTAATGGTAAAGTTGAAGCTGAATGGGCAGAATATTTAACCGAACTTGATCGTCTAGGTTATCCAGAATGGTTAGAAATCAAGCAAGAAGGATATGATCGTTCTACAAATTAAGTAACGGTGCCTGCCACCACCCGGATATTGAAGTCTTGGTGGTGACTGGCATTTTGTTTAAAAGTAAGAACTTATAATAGCGCACTTTATTGAACTGCTGCCTCTAGGGTCCATATGGTTCTCGAGGCAAAGCTGTATGAGGTAACTCTAAGGAGTATTTCATGATGTGATTGAGATCAGTTGCTTTTGTTGCCGAGAGGCAGGTGCCTGGAGCTTTTATTGTTAACATATGTAAAGGAGAGGTTTAAATGACTATGAAATATAAAGAGAAACATCGACCACAATTTCATTTTTCTCCCGAAGAAAAATGGATGAATGATCCGAACGGCATGGTATTTTTTAATGATGAATACCACCTTTTTTATCAATATCATCCACATGGAACCACATGGGGACCGATGCACTGGGGACATGCGGTTAGTCGAGATTTAATTTGTTGGGAACAGCTTCCAATTGCGTTATACCCTGACGAGCATGGGGCAATTTTTTCAGGTAGTGCGGTTGTAGACTGGGATAATACTTCAGGCTTTTTTGAAGAGGGGCCAGGTTTAGTAGCTATTTATACGAGCGCTGATCACTATCCTGAATCAGACAGACCACTCCAACGCCAAAGCTTAGCTTTTAGCAAGGATAACGGGAGAACATGGGTCACTTATGAAGGAAATCCAGTTCTTTCTGATGAAAACATTCCAGATTATCGTGATCCGAAAGTGTTTTGGCATCATGAAACAAAAAAATGGGTGATGATATTAGCAACTGGTCAAACAGTCATGATTTATACCTCACTAAACCTAAAGAATTGGGAATTTGCCAGTGAATTTGGTCATAACGCAGGCTCACATGATGGCGTTTGGGAATGCCCTGACTTATTTAAATTACCTATAGATGGTGATGAAAACAATCAAAAGTGGGCCATGCTCGTAAGTATTGGTGATAACGGAAAGAGTAAAGAAGGTTCTAGAACTCAATATTTTATCGGAGATTTTGATGGAACTACTTTTGTCAACGAAAATCCCGACGAAACAATTCTATGGTTAGATTACGGCAGAGATAATTATGCAGGAGTGAGCTGGTCGGACATTCCAAAAGAAGATGGCAGACGAATATATATCGGGTGGATGAGCAATTGGCGTTATGCAAATTTAGTGCCAACAGAGGTATGGAGAAGTGCGATGACGTTACCAAGGGAACTTTCTTTAACTTCAGGTGAAGAGGGAGTCCGTTTGGTACAAAATCCAGTAGCTGAAATTGAAGGTATACGTAAGGAAACAAAAGTCCATGAAGATCTTGTGATTAGAGACACAGGTACTTCTTATCCTATTAGTGAGTTAACAGAAGTAAATCTTAAATTTAAAAAGGAAAATGGAACCTCATTTGGGCTTGTTATTCAAAGTTCTCAAGAGGGAAAGACAATTATTCATTTTGATGTAGCCAAAGAAATGTTATTTGTGGATCGGACTAATTCTGGAGATAATAGCTTTTCAGATTCATTTCCTACAGTTCAAGAAGCTCCTTTGAAATTAAAAGATGGTATTCTCAAACTCCAAGTGTTTATTGATACTTCTTCAATTGAAATTTTTGCAAACGATGGAGAAGTAGCTATTACTAGCTTAATTTTCCCGAATGAGGCAGTGAATCAACTTCAGTTTTTTTCAAATGAAGGAATAACAAACGTGCCGATATTAAAAGTAACTGAACTTAACTCAATTTGGAGTAAATAATTTGAAAGCTCTAATCAATGTATTGGTTAGAGCTTTCTTCTTAAGGTAAGAAAGGTGGAGAGTAAACTTGAAAAATCGTTCAGTTATCTGTATTGGAGAATTGTTAATCGATTTTTTCTGTACTGATGTGGATATTGATTTAGTAGAAGGGAAGAATTTTCAAAAGCAGGCAGGTGGAGCCCCAGCGAATGTATGTGCAACACTTGTCAAGTTAGGAGGAACTGCTTTATTTAGTGGAAAAGTTGGAAATGATCCTTTTGGCCATTTTTTAATACGTACTTTAGATGAAGCGAACGTTGATACATCGATGGTTGTATTAGATGATAAGAAACCAACGACTATGGCTTTTGTATCCTTACAAAAAAATGGCGAAAGGGATTTTGTCTTTAATAGAGGTGCTGATGCGTTTTTATCAGAGGGTGACCTCGATAAAGAAAAACTAAAAGAAGCTAGCATATTACATTTCGGTTCAGCTACTGCGCTATTATCTGATCCCTTTCAATCTCTATATTTAAATACGATGAAATCTGCAAAAACTGAAGGCAAATTTATTTCATTTGACCCTAATTATCGATCAGCCCTTTGGGGTAGTAAAGAAACAATTTTTTGCGATTTAGTTAAGCAAGGCGTCGCTCTAGCGGACTTTGTTAAGGTTAGTGATGAAGAACTCAAAATCATCACAGGTGAAAGTGAATTGAAGAAAGGTATTCTAGTGCTTCATCAACTAGGAGCAAAATTAGTAGCCGTTACCTTAGGAAAAGAAGGAACAATGATTTCAAATGGAATGAATTCAGAAATAGTGCCTAGTATTTCAGTTGTTTCCGTCGATTCAACAGGTGCTGGAGATGCATTTGTAGGCGCTACTCTTTTCCAATTGGCTAAAGAAGAGAATCCTAAAGAGGTTATTAAAGATTTTGAAGTTCTTAAAAAAATCATTTTCTTTAGTAATATTGTAGGCGCCTTAGTATGCACTAAAGTAGGTGCAATCTCTGCAATACCAACCATTGAGGAGATTGAAGGGCAGCGATTTTTTTGAAGTAAGGGGACTGTTCTTGAAAGAGATAATCGGAAGTTTTGCGCGAAAAAAGCACGTTAAGCAGGTTTAAGCTGCTTAATGTGTTTCTTTGTGTTTTGGTGTATGCATTACACGCAAAATTTTAGATTGCGCACGAAGCATGAATTCGCGGACCCTTTACAGTATTCAAAAATAAGGGCTTTCTCAATTGAATATTTAATGTAAGTATAGGTCATAAATTCTAATTTTATGTTTTACTTTCTCATGAAAAGCAACCTCCAATCATAAATTGAGTTAAGGACATCTGAGGAGGGATTACTGATGACAAATGATCGTGAATTAGTAAAGGCAATTGACGAAATTACAGAAATTGCTGAAGGATTTGGCTTAGATTTTTACCCAATGCGTTATGAAATTTGTCCTGCAGATATTATATATACGTTTGGGGCTTATGGGATGCCAACCCGTTTTTCGCATTGGAGCTTTGGAAAGCAATTTCATAAAATGAAAATACACTATGATCTTGGATTGAGCAAAATATATGAGCTAGTCATTAACTCAAACCCTTGCTACGCATTTTTATTAGACACCAATTCACTGATTCAAAATAAGTTAATCATTGCCCATGTTCTAGCTCATTGTGATTTTTTTAAGAATAATGTTAGATTTTCAAATACTAGAAGAGATATGGTTGAAAGTATGACCGCAACAGCAGAGCGTATCGCTCATTATGAAATGATCCATGGAAAAGAGGAGGTTGAAACCTTCTTAGATGCAGTGCTTTCTATTCAAGAACATATTGACCCGAGTCTAGTGCGACCTAAATTAGCTTGGACACTAGAGGATCTAGAGGAGGAAGATGACAAACGAAAGTCAAGCTCACCATATGATGATCTGTGGAATTTAGGGAAAAGAGATGATGAACCAAAACCAAGAAAAAAGAAAAAGCATTTTCCACCACAACCTGAAAAGGACATTCTGTTATTTATCGAAGAATATAGCCGTGAACTCGAACCTTGGCAAAGGGACATCCTCACAATGATGCGGGAAGAAATGCTGTATTTCTGGCCACAATTAGAAACAAAGATCATGAACGAAGGCTGGGCTTCGTATTGGCATCAACGGATCATCCGTGAAATGGATCTTACATCTGACGAAGCCATTGAGTTCGCCAAACTAAATGCAGGTGTCGTACAACCGTCAAAAACGTCGATTAATCCTTACTACCTTGGTTTAAAGATCTTTGAAGACATTGAAGAACGCTACAATAATCCAACAGAGGATATGAAAAAACGGGGAGTAAAGCCAAACAGTGGTCGTGAGAAAATGTTTGAGGTTAGAGAGATTGAGTCCGATATCTCATTTCTTCGAAACTATTTAACCAAGGACCTTGTCCTTCGCGAAGATATGTATCTTTTTCAAAAGCAAGGTCGTGACTACAAAATCATCGATAAAGAATGGCAGGCAGTGCGGGATCAATTAGTAAGTATGCGAGTAAATGGAGGGTTTCCGTTTATCTCAGTAACTGATGGAGACTATCTAAAAAATAACGAGTTATACCTAACCCATTATTATGAGGGTATTGAGCTTGATGTGAAGTATTTAGAAAAAGTAATGCCGTATATTCATCAACTTTGGGGAAGACCTATTCACATGGAAACACAAGTGTCAGATAAGCCAATTGTATTTACGTATGATGGGAAGAAGGTTCATCGAAGGTATTTATAGGAAGAAGGGGCTGTCTCGTTGGAGGCAGTCTTTTTTTAATTTATTTAGAACCTTAGTTTGCAGTTATAAGAATAGACTAGTTACAACCAAACTACATGATATTAAATCAGTAGCAATAATATTAAAAAAAATTCATTATGAAATAAATATAAATAACCATGGAGAACTTCACTATAAAAATACTAATACGGAAATATAAGATAGAGAAAAAGTTAATAATTGAAGATGGTCCTAAATACTTGTCTTTCAGAACTTATTTATGTTTTCCCTCAATTACTTACTAACCAATACTCCTTCAAAAAAATAACCCTCTATAAAGAGGGCTACTTAAATAATTTTCCTATACCTTTTCCAGTCGCTTTACCTACCACTCTTCGGCCAGCTCTTTTAGCCATTGCTTTTGGCCCTTTCCTAACAGCTTGAAAATCACCTAAAAACCTTGCAAGTTTGTATAAAAAGCCTCTAGATTTATTAATAGACAATTGAGCACCACCTAAAACTTAATAATACCTTGTGCTTTTATTTCCTTTGCTCTAACTTCTCCTATTCCTTTTATACGTGTTAAATCTTCATAAGAGGCAAAAGGTCTTGTTTTTCGTAATTCTACTATCAACGCAGCTCTTTCATCATCAATATGAAGAATTCGTTTTAATTGTTCGATAGTAGCCGTGTTTATTTTTACATAATTAGATTGGTAGGTAACCTGAGAGCCGTCACTGCTAATTGAAACAATTCTGTCAGTGCCGTTCCAGTGTACGTAAGCCCCCAATGCTTGAGATACAAAGCGTAATGGAACAAGTGTAGATCCATTTATTACTGTTCCTGGAGTTGTTAATTCTTGAGATTTATTATTTACGTAAGCTGTTTTTTTCCCGATTGTAAGAACAACTGTAGTATCAGCCTTTTTAGCTGTTACTGTTTGTGTTTTTTGATCCCATTTTACGTCAGCTCCCAATGCTTCGAAAATTGACCGAAGAGGTACCATGGTGCTTCCATCAATCACTCTAGGATCTACAGAGAATTGCATTGTATCTCCATCAAGAATAACTTCAATGTCATTAGCAAAAGTGACGCCAGTAAAGAGTAGTAAAAAAAGTGTTGTAGTAAAAATTAGCTTTTTAATCATGTTAAACACCCTTTCATAATTATTATCAATGAGTTATTCTCCAACTAATCATTAATTTCCTTTATTTAGGACAAAAGTTTCATATATTACTTGTTCAATACATAAGCTATCACCTTAAGTAGTTCAGCTAACTAAAATAGTTTATCGAAACGCGGATATGATTTGTCAATTCTCCATTTCGGGATAATTTCTTCTGTAACCCTATTTAATAGGCATCAAATTTGTTTTCAAGTCTCTTGCCTATGATAGGAAGAAGGTCTATAAGTAGATGAAAAGTCTGTCTCGGCAGTCTTTTTTATTAGATATCTTATTTTTGGTCATACTAAACTTCAAATGTAAAAACTTGAAAAATAGGAGGATCACAATGCCACGAAAAGCTACTACCAATACCGAAGAAGCTGAAATCGATTTAGATGGATTAGTTTCAGACAATGGTAATGATGAAAATAAAATTGAAAACCTAAACCGGATGTTAGCTGCCGTATTGAATTATTTATCTGATGATGAAGTAGAGGAAATTGATATTGAATACCTCCTTGCAAACACGGAAGGATTGCGGGATTGGTGGGACCATTACCGAGAAAGCAACCGAAAACAAATTGAAGAAGAGATTAAAAACTCACTAGCTGAGCTTTCCCTAGAAGAACTAGAGAGTATCCGTGAAAAGATAAAAGAAAAAGTCTAGAAAAAAAATTAACCTAAGAATAGGTTATTTTTTTTTTTTCTAGACATAAATCCCATGTAAAACCTCTTGAAATATTTCCCCCATCGTTGAGATAGCGTTCTCCATCTCTTCATAGTCAAAGCTTGAAAAGCCAAAAATAGCAGCTGGTCGAGGAGGTTTTTCTGTGAAACCAGCAATGTCACTAATCCAGTAAATACCATGGGCATTACAACGTTCAATAAAAACCAAATATTTCCCTTCCGAATATCGCCACCAACCAAATACATGCATTCCTGATTCAGAACTAATCCATTCAAATGCGTTGGGTAAGTATTTTTCAAATAAAAAGATGAATTTTTCATACTTGGCTGAATAGATACGATTCATTTTTCGTAAATGCTTTTCGTAGTTCCCATTTCTTAGAAATAGCGTGATAGCCATCTGTTCTAAGGCAGAGGTTGTATATGGCTGAAAGATATGCTTGGCAGCTTGGAAATAAGGTTTAACATGCTTGGGTAAAATCGTATAACCAATCCTAAGCCCAGGGAGAATTGTTTTAGAAAAGGTCCCAAGGAAGATGACACGATCTTCATAATCCAATACTTTTAAAGGCTCTATCGGACGCCCCTTTCGTCGAAACTCACTGTCGTAGTCATCCTCAATAATTAAACTATCATTTTGATTAGCCCACTCTAACAAGGCTATCCTTTGTTCGAGTGGCATAATTCTTCCAGTGGGAAATTGATGACTTGGTGTAACATAGGCAAGACTACTCTCCCAGTTTTCTACGAGAAAATCATCTGTATGTACAGGAACGGTAATTAAGTGTGCTTCCAGGGCATAAAGAGTTTCCTTCATACTTCCAAAGGTAGGATCTTCAATGACAATTCTATCTCCTGGACTAATCAGAAGCTGAGCTAAGAGAGAAAATGCATGCATCGTTCCGTTGGTAATAAAGATATCTTCTGGTTCACAAGTTATTCCTCTCGTTCTCATTAAATAACTAGAAATAGCTTCTCTTAATTCATATAAGCCTTGATCTGGAAGATCTTTCTTTACTAAATAGTTTAGCTCTTTCGCTGCAAGGTTAATGGCTCTTTTCCAATCCGAGACAGGAAAATTTTCATAATCTGGAGAAAAGCCAATTCCGAAATGGAATGGAACCTTTTTTTCTTCATTATAAAGATAGGGGAGTTTCTTTCCCCATTGAGAAAGTTTAACCGATTTTTCCTTAACCGTTTTAGGCTCTAATTTTTGTGGTGTATAAGAGACATAAGTACCGCTACCAGTCTTTGTATGAATGTAGCCATCAGCTAATAACATCTCATACACTTGTTTCACGGTGTTTCGATTTATTTCATAGTTGGCTGATAACTCTCTAGTAGAAGGTAATTTATAACCTTGTTTTAATTTACCTTCTAAAATAGCTTCTCTTAAACCGTGATACAACGCGAGGTACTTAAATCTGTACTTGTTAACGTTAATTGAAATGGGAAGGTGTGAGTTCATTACTGTAAAATTCCTCTCTGGAATGAAAGTGGGCTAGTGAAAATATCATAAATTGGGTCTTTTTTGCTGTCAATGTATTTTGTATGATAATGATAATTTCATAGTTGAGAGGATGGTTAAAAATGAAGATACACGTACTAATCTATAATGAATTTGCAAATTTTGAGGTTATGTTAATTGGCTGGATGAAGTCAAATGGGCATGAAATAGTGACAGTTTCTCTAGAAGAAAACTATGTAACAAGCGTAGAGGGATTTAAGATCATTGCTGATACAAAACTACAGGAAGTGAATGTTGCTGATGTAGAATTATTATTAATTCCTGGGGGAGACGCTCCTTCTCTATTAGGTTCTAGTCTTCTTCCCGAGTTCATTCGTGAAGTAGCAGCTGCTGGTAAAGGAATTGGTGCTATCTGTTATGGACCGATTTTATTAGGTGAGTCAGGAATTTTAGAGGGTAAGAACTTCACAACAAGCGTCGATGTGGATGATGAATTATTTACACATTTTAAGAATGGAAAATTTCTAAATGAAGACGTTGTCGTTGATGGAAATATTATTACCGCAAAAGGAAACGCGTATGTTGAGTTTGCCGTTGAGGTTTGTAAACAAATGGAACTAGTTCACCCAGAAACTCTTGATTTTTATGCTAAATTTCTTAAAAATAGGAAAGAGACAATTGTATAGAAATATATATACAGCGGGGGTTCGTAATGAACAGTAGTCTACCTATTAGAGTTGGTATTATTGGGTTAGGTGCCATTGGTGAGGGAATGACGCAGGTTTTTACAGAACATCAATCAACAGAGGTGGTTGCTGTATGTGATGTTGTGGAAGAAAGGGCTAGGCAAAGAGCTACGGATTTAGGAAACATTTTCTGGACAACAAATTATCAAGAATTGGTTAATCACCCTGAGCTCGATTTAGTTTATGTTGCTGTTCCACCAGTCTTGCATTATCCAATTGTGATGGATTTGCTTAAGACGAAAAAGCATATTCTCTGTGAAAAACCTTTAGCTAACTCACTGTCAGAAGCAAAAGAAATGTTGGAAAAAGCAGAAGAAGCTGGTATTGTCCATGCCATTCATTTTCCATTAAGCTATATTAATAACATGAAAGAACTTACGGCTAGAATGGAATCTGGATATCTTGGAAAGCTTCGTAGAATAGAATTAGAGATGCGTTTCCCCGAATGGCCTCGTAAGTGGCAGAAAAATGATTGGATAGCTTCTAGGGAACAAGGTGGCTTTGTTTTCGAAGTAGCAGGGCATTTCGTCCAAATTATTCAGCAATTGTTTGGGAAAATAACTCCTATCGAAACAGAACTTGAATATCCGGAAGATCCTACGTCTTGTGAAATTGGTATTCTAGCTAAGTTGAAATTGGAGGATGGAACACCAATTTTAATTAATGGAATTAGTCAAATCCCTGGGCTACAAGAGCAGAGCATTTCTCTTACTATGTATGGTACCAAGGGAACGCTTTCTTTAGTCGATTTGGTAAAACTGTATGGTGGCCAACTAGGGCAGGAATTTGCAGAAATAACCATTGAAAAAGACATGTCCTTTTGGGAAGAGTTTATCAACCAATTAGTAAACGCTATTGAAGGAAAACCCTCTTCGATGATAGATTTTCACCAGGGTTATGAGGTTCAACTAATTTTAGAAGCACTTCGCACCCCACGAAACTAGGGGTGTTTTTTCACCATTGAAAGAAAAACTTTAGTGACATGGTAATTGAGGTGTATGCGACGACTCCAATCGCAAACGTAGGAAAGTGAGCTTCGTCATCAGGGGGTAACTCGTATTTTAGTACGTTTAAAATCATCGCCCCTGAGATGAAGGCAAAAATAATAGACTCAGTTAAAGGTGAGAGGTGAACTTTCACCCCAAGGATCCAGCCTGCGATGATACCGAGAGCAAGTACATATCTTCCGATGGAATTATAGATATCTGAGTACTCTCTCCACAAATCGTGGGCAACTGCAACAAAATGAAGACCAACGGCAAGACCGTAAAAGACGGCTTGGATACCTAGGACGTTATGTGAAATAACCGTATAGGCAACTAGCATATTGTAGATGCCAAAAAATAAAATTTGTAGCCAAAAAAGTGCTCTTGCTTTACTTTGGTTGCCTTTTAACTGAGCTTTGCGTACTACCTTTTGAATACCGTAAAATAGCAGTACCCCTAGAAGTCCCACAAAATATAATTCAGATTCCATTGTAAAAAAATCATTGTATTTCTTAACAATCATTTGTTCTTTATGTAAGGTAGGTAGAACATATACAAAAACATAGGAGACTGCTAAGCCACCAGAAAAAGAGAACCACTTTAAGCGTTGAATTCTCCCAGAAGGTATAAGTTCGTTGGCAAGTAAATGAATCAAAATAAAAGCAAACCCCATGATAAACGCATCGAGTGACATAGAAATTCTCCTTAATTGAAATTCTTGACTTAGGTTATCCAACCGAAAGAAAAACAATCAATTTAAACCAGAATGAACAAAAAAAAACAGAGAAACATTCTCTGTTTAAAAAAATAGGCTGTTTTCGCAAAGTTTGTTGCTTGTGTAAAAATCCCAAAAGCCGGATTTTTACACAAAATACTAAGAACTCACAACAAATTTAGTAAGTATTGCTCTTTTCTTACTTAATTTATTAGATGATATCTTCATCTAAGGTATGTTTCCAAATTAATTTAGGGTATAAGTAACATTGTTTAAGAAAAGAGCCTAAAAATAGAATAATGCGCCAAATACCCAAGTAAGGACGGCAATTGTTCCGATTGTAAAGGAAATAATGGCTGTCTTTTTCTTGTTTTTTATCGCACTAAAAAATCCGATTGTGGCGCAAATTGCAGCAATCGTCCAACAAACTAGTGCAAGAATAACGATAATCATAAATTTTTCTCCTTTTTCAAATGACTGATTACCGTTATCATGGCATATTTTTAGTTGTTTTGCACGTGAATGTAAGGTAATGATCAGATAAAAAAAGGACAAGTTTAGCTGTCCTTTGTAAGTTACTATTAAACTGCTGTTTTTTCTTTTGAGAGAGTTATACTTAAATTTCGTAAACTTGGAAGGAAGAAAGCTGAGACTGCAACAGATATCATTAGAAACCCGACAAGTGAAAATAGAAGATTTATCCCCCATACTTCGGCAACAACTCCCCCGAATAGTGCACCTAGAGGTGTGGCTATTGTAGTTAACAAGATACGAACCGCAAATACTCTTCCTAACAAATGAGGCTCTACAAACTTTTGATATAATGTCGTGTTATTAATGGTGATAATAGGCATACAAAACCCTGATATAACAATAAACAGAATAGCTAGTGAATATAAAGGTGTTAGACCTAATCCAATTGTAAAAATTCCATCAATTATTACTGACCCTAATAATACATTTCTTAATTTTAAGGGGTTCGTTTTCTTAAAGCCGACCCATAAAGATCCAAGGACCATCCCGAGCCCTAGTGAAGCTTCAAAAAAGCCAAAATGGAACTCGGTTCTCCCAAGTGTTTCTGTTATATAGGGTAAAAACATTGGGAAAAGTGCTCCTTTGCAAAAGTTAAGAATGACTAGTAAAAGAGCCAAACCTAGTAAAAATGAATGTTGTCGATAGACTGAAATCCCTTCTTTGAACTTTGTACTCCAACTATCCTGTTTGCTTACTTCGGTAAACTCAGGATTTTCAATAAGGGTCAAGAGTAGACCGGCAGTACCTAATAGGCCGACTAAAGATAGAAGCACGACTTCTACTCCAAATGTATATAGAAAAATCCCCCCTAATGCAGGACCTGCTAATAACATGAGTTGTGCTGTACTATCAATTACCGAATTAGCTTTTTGTAATTTTTCCTTCGGGAGTATTTGAGAGATATAGGCCATACAAGAAGGAAGGTATAGAGGAACTGTTAAACCAGTAATCGCTAATACCAATACTAAATTCCAAATGGCAAAGGACCCTAACGTGTAGGTAATTAAAGGGAAAGTAAAGGTAATGGCACCGGACCATTGAGCCATTATCATTACTTTTTTCCGGTTCCACCCATCTAAAAACGGACCGAACCATAGTAAACTTATTGAACGTGATAGTAAGAAAACCACCATAATACTCCCCATTGCAAGCTTAGATCCTGTAGTATCATAGACTAACCATGCTATGGCAAAGGCTGAAAACGTGTTTCCTAAACTTGCTGACGCATGACCCAACCAAACAATAAAAAATGATTTTTGTTTTAATAAATCTAACATTGCGATAACCTCCTATAAATTTGTTCAAAAATAACTGAACATATTAATAGTTCAATAATTTTTGAACTTGAATATAGTTCAATTATATTTTATACTTTGGATATGTCAACAATCTTTTCCATAATAAGGAGCCTAAAAATGTCACTTAAGGTTGAATTTGATTATGCTACTTCATATGAGTATGCAAGTAGCCTTACTGTCTTTTTAAATAAAAAAAGTAAACATGATCTTGAAAAGACTTGGTATAAAGAAGTTGAAAAAGTGTTATCAAGCGAATTTTTTGAGTGCATAGATAAAGAAAATTTACTACCGTTTACAAGTTATCTTCAGCTATTAATTTATTTTAGTCCTGCAAAAGGTGATATTAATGCATTTATTAAATGGCTAGAACATCTTACACCTGGCCAAATATATGAGCTTTTATCTAGCCATTTAGGAGAGGAAATCCCAGAAAGTTTCGAGACATTCCGGAATTACTACGTCAATCTGCTAACTTCTTGGAAGAATTCTTATCAGTTGAGCGCTGATATTGAGGAATTGCTACAAGAGGAGGTAGTAACTAGGCGTAAACAATCAGTGGGCAAAAATTCACTTGATATAATTGAGGAAGTAACAAACGGAATTCGACTTCACCCGGATAATAGAATTGAAAAAGTCATCTTAGTTCCTTCTTATCACTTCAAACCATTGAACCGTATATACATTTTAAAGGAAACAATCATCATCTTATATGCTATTGAAATCGAAAATTCTCATTCGGGTTTGCCAGGTCCTTCATTACTTCGTAAAACTAAGGCTCTAGCGGATGAAAAAAGATTATTGATCTTAAAATTAGTTGCAAGCAAGCCGAGAACGTTTACAGAAATATCTAAAGCAACAAAAATCTCGAAAAGTAACCTTCATTACCATTTAACGCTACTTAGAACAGCAGGTTTAATTCGAATTAACAATTATATGTTAGCTCAACCAGACTTATATGAGGTTAGGCTAGATATGTTTGTTTCTTTAAAGGAAGATTTGGAGCATTACGTATTTAAATAGAACCGATTTCCTTGTTTTAAAGTGTTACATCTAACTCCAAAATTCTTTTTGATTCTCCCTAATAACGAAAAAAATAATTAAGAAATTCCTAAAAATATATGGTAAGATGTTTTCATAAAAAATATATTTAGGGTCTCTAATAAAATTGAATATAGTGGGAGAAAAAACCATGTGGAAAAATAGGAATGTATGGATTTTATTATGTGGTGAATTAATTGCAGGTATAGGTTTATGGACAGGGATTATCGGAAATCTTGAATTCCTACAACAGCACGTACCTTCAGATTTTATGAAATCATTAATCTTATTTACGGGTTTGTTGGCAGGGGTAATGGTAGCGCCATTAGCAGGTAGAATTATAGACTCATATAGTAAAAAGAAAGTAATGATTTATGCAAGTTTTGGTAGAATGCTCAGTGTATTATTTATGTTTCTCGCCATCGAGTTTGGTTCTGTTTTTTGGATGATCTGTTTCATGATAGCCATCCAGTTGTCGGCTGCCTTCTATTTTCCAGCATTACAAGCACTCATTCCTGTCGTTGTCGGAGAAAAGGATTTACTACAGATGAATGGTGCTCATATGAATATGACAACGATCGCAAGGATTATTGGGACTGCTTTAGCTGGCGTGATGCTTGTTTTCGTTAGCTTATACTCACTATACTTAGCATCTTTTGTAGCGTACGGATTACTACTCCTCTCAACGTTTCTGTTAGTAGTCGAGGAAGATGAGAAGATAGTACCAGGTGTAAAAAAGGATAAAAAAGCTGCTAGTTTTAAGGAAGTTCTCCCTCTCTTAAGGGGAGTTCCAATTGCAATGATGGCCTTAATTTTAACGCTTATTCCTATGTTCTTCTTAGGTGGTTTTAATTTAATGGTTATTTCCATCAGTGATCTTCAGCAAGATGCAACGATTAAAGGGTTAATCTATACGGTTGAAGGTTGTTGCTTTATGTTAGGAGCATTTCTTGTAAAGCGTGTTTCTGAAAAAGTAGATCAAGTGAAGTTTATGTTTATTATTACAACAGTAGTTGCTATCACACATCTCTCTTTATATTTTGCCGAATTTAAGTGGTTGGCACTTTCATCGTTCGGAATTTTTGGCTTTGCGATTGGCTTTTTCTTTCCGATTACAGCCACGATATTCCAAACGAAAATTCCAAAAGAATACCATGGTCGTTTTTTCTCGTTTAGAAGTATGTTAGATCGGGTTATGTTCCAAGTAGTCTTATTAGCTACCGGATTATTTTTAGATACGATAGGGTTTCAGTATATGGTATTAGTCTTTGGGGTTATATCACTAAGTATGATTGCCTTTTTTGGATTACGGTATATAAAGACACCTTTTCAAGATCAGCCATTACCAACCGAACAAAAAGCCGGTTCAATTTAAATGAAAGGCTCTTTTCGTAATGTGAATTCTTAGTGTTTTTAAGCAACAAACTTTGCGAAAACAGCCAAATAAAAAATAGAGACTGTCTCAATTTAATTGAGACCAGTCTCTATTTTTGTTATTGGTCCATCTGCTGTTTTAAAAGTTCATCCAACTTTTTTCTACGCTTCTTTTCTTTTCGTTTTTCTTCTCTAACTTCTTCATTCAATGCTTTTGTAATTGAAAGGATCATGAACACCATGATCACAGCAAATGGTAGGGCGGCGACGATAGAAGCGGTTTGAAGACCGTTTAGCCCACCACTCCATAGTAGGACAGCAGCTACTGATGATTGTAGTACGCCCCAGGTTAACTTTGTCGAGTTGGCAGGATTTAATACCCCTCTTGAGGTGATCATCCCAAGAACAAATGTGGCAGAGTCAGCAGATGTGATAAAAAAGGTTATGATTAGAAATGTAGCTAATAGCGCCAACACCATGCCTAATGGGAATTGTTCGAGTGTTATAAATAAAGCTGTCGTTACATCTGAACTGACTGCATCTGATATTCCACGGTTTTCAAATATATCGAAATAAATTGCAGACCCACCGAAAGTGGCGAACCAAATTGCGCCAAAAATGGATGGTACAAGTAAAACACCTAATACGAATTCTTTGATTGTTCTACCTCTTGAAACTCGCGCAATAAACGTTCCTACGAAAGGAGCCCAAGCAACCCACCATGCCCAGTAAAATAATGTCCATGCTCCGACCCAAGTTCCTTGTGAAAAGGGTGTCATTCGAAAACTCATGGGAATGATGTTACCGAGATATGCACCAATAGTAGTTGTAAAAGCTTCAAGAATAAAAGCAGACGGTCCCATAATTAAAACGAAAGCCAATAATCCGATCGCAAGACCAAGGTTAAGATTACTTAAATATCTAATCCCCCGATTTAAGCCTGTTGTAGAAGAGATCATGTATAAGATTGTGACAATGAAAATAATGGTTAGTTGAATAGAGACATTATTAGGTATACCAAAGATATAAGATAGACCACCATTAATTTGTAATGTACCAAGACCGAGTGATGTTGCAACTCCTGCAGCAGTTGCTATTGCTGCTAATGTATCAATCCCTTTTCCGATAGGACCATCAACCCGATCGCCAATTAAAGGTCTAAAAGTCGCACTAATTAACCCGGACTCTCCTTTTCGATACTGTGAATAGGCAAGTGCTAAAGCGATGATGGTGTAGATCGCCCAAGGGTGTAAACCCCAGTGGAAGAAAGAATATCTTAGAGCGTAACGGGCTGCATCAGGCGTAAATCCCTCTGCTAAATTCAGTGGAGGTGTTATGAAATGATAAATAGGTTCAGCTACTCCCCAGAATACTAGTCCAATCCCCATTCCGGCAGAAAATAGCATCGCAAACCAGGTAAAAAACGAGTATTCAGGTTCATCATCATCATCACCAAGTTTGATTTTCCCATATGGACCAAACGCTAAATAAAAGGCAAATGCTAAAAAGAAGAACGTAGCCATTAAATAAAACCATCCAAATGCATTAGTAGTGAAGGCAAGCGCATTTGCAGCTTGTTCCTCTAAATGATTAGGAAAGATAAACCCCCATAAAACAAATAAGATAATAACTGAAACTGAGATATAAAAAACTGATCCAACTCTTTTTTCCTTCATAGTATCAATCCTTCTTTTATATTTTCCAAGGTATTAAGGCATTTCTTATTATAGGGAATTAACCTATTTTCATACAAAAATCATTCTTAAGATGTAGAGGAATTACTTCCGCCGACTGTTATCCGAGGAATTGTTTTTGGCTAAACTGTAAGTGAGAAAGGGAATAACCATATTGTTCCAACACTAGGAGGTAAAAGTCATGACATTTAAATTTTTATTCTTTACAATAAAATTACCTAAGCGTAACAACATAACAAGAGCAACAGACGTTGAAGCGATTGAGGAAAATTTTGAGGATATTAAGAGACGCTACTTATATACACAACGACTTCTTTAATAATGATAAAAGGTACACACTCTTCTGAGTTGTGTCCTTTTTTATTTTGGGAACCATTAAAAAGGAGACTGCAATAAAATTAACAAACTTGGTGTACAAGGTATGGATTTAGCTAGGCTGTGAAACAATGGTAGTACCTATCAAATAAAACTTGTTTTTACAAGGAGTAGCAATGGAAGATATTTTACGAGTTGTTATCCAGTTTGTGCGGAGTTTATCTTATTTTGGAATTGTTTTAGCTCTTTCCTGTGAGTTAATTCCAGCAGAGATCGTTCTTCCGTTAGCAGGGTTTTGGGTGTATGAGGGTGATATGAAGTTCTGGCTTGTAGTAATGGCCGGGACTGTCGGGGGAACTCTAGGTCCAATAGTTCTTTATATTGTTGGAAGATTTGGTGGAAGACCTTTTTTACGAAAATATGGAAAGTACATATTCATTAAAGAAAAACAAATTAAATCCGTTGATTACTTTTTTGAGAAATATGGTGGAGGAGTAGCTTTTTTGGGGAGATTTATCCCTGGGGTCAGGACGTTCATTCCAATTCCCTGTGGGATTGCAAAGATGAATATTGGTCTATTTGTCTTGTATACATTTGTTGCAATGTTTCCAATATCATTTCTCTATGTTTGGTTAGGTGTAAAATTTGGACCAAGATGGCAAGCAGTAGCACCTTTAGCAAATGAATTCTTTTTAGAGATTATCCTCATTGTTGTTGGTTTAGTAAGTGCATTTCTTGGTTTTAAGCACATGTTTAAAAATGAAACAATTCTAAATAAGTGAAAAGACCACAGCAAAAATTTGTTGTGGTCTTTTCAAACTTTAAATTGACGTTTGTACAAATAGTTAAAATTCAACAATTATAAAAAGATAATCCAGTAATTTTAAATAAAACCTTCTAATTATGGAACAAAACATCCAAACGGTGAACGTTTCAGAAAGAAAAAGTGAAAGTTTTTGATTGTTTTTGATAGAAAGTGATTGAAAAATGAAAAGGCTTACGTTAAGATAATGACATAAAGAGTTTGAAGTACTTTTTGAGGAGGGTTAGAATGCTAACTCCTGAAAGACATCGGATTATTTTAGACTTGTTAGCTAATAAAGAAGTTGTAAAACTTCAAGAATTTGTAGATGCAACAGAATCATCCGAATCTACAATTCGTCGCGATCTAAGTCAGCTAGAAAGTGAAAAAAAATTAAAGCGTGTTCATGGTGGTGCTTCTTTACTTCAACAAAAAGGTGAAGAACTAAGTGTTCTTGAAAAGTCTACAAAAAATGTAGAAGAGAAGGAACTAATCGCTAGGTATGCCGCTTCACTAATACGTGATAATGATTGTATTTATCTAGATGCAGGAACCACTGCGTTCCTAATGATACCTCATATTCAAGCTAATAAAGTCAAAGTAGTAACTAATGGACTTACACACCTAGAGTCGTTACTCGAACATGACATAGAAACCTATATTACAGGTGGATTAATTAAGCCGAAGACTCGTGCATTAATTGGACGAGGAGCAATTGAAGGAATAGAGCAATATCGTTTCGATAAATGTTTCATTGGTGTAAATGGAATTCATAACGAATTTGGGTATACGACTCCAGACCCAGAGGAAGCAACTGTGAAAAAACGGGTAATGAACTTATCTCAGCAATGCTTCATTTTAGCTGACCATTCGAAATTTAATGAAATCACTTTCTCGAAGATTGCTGATCTACAGCATGCAACGATCCTGACTAACGAGAACGAGGAAGACATCCTGAAGGATTATCTAACGAAAACGACAATAAAGGTAGTGACAACATGATCTATACTTGCACATTAAATCCATCGATTGATTATATAGTTGAGGTTGAAGATGTGAAGCTCGGTTCATTAAATCGCGCAACGAAAACGGCCTATTATCCAGGTGGTAAAGGTATTAATGTTTCTAGAGTATTATCGAGATTGGGTAGCTCTAGTACTGCATTAGGTTATATCGGAGGTTTTACTGGTGCCTTTATCCGTGATGTTCTCGCCAAATCTGGAATAGCTAATGATTTCATCGAAGTAAATGAACCCACAAGAATTAACATCAAATTAAAGACTGGCAAAGAAACTGAAATTAATGGTCTCGGAGCATCAATTACCAAAGAAGAGGAAAGTAAACTATTCGAAAAAATCTCTGCCTTATCAACTGAAGATTTTCTAGTTTTAGCAGGTAGCCTTCCACCAAACGTTTCAGCAGACTTTTACAGTTTAATTGCAAAGCTATGTTTTGAAAAAAATATTCCTTTTATCGTAGATACCTCAGGTGTAGCACTTGAAGGAATTTTACACTATGAACCTTTCCTAGTGAAACCAAATGAACATGAACTAGGTGAGTTGTTCGGTGTAGCGATTACTAGTTTAGAAGAAGCAGTTAATTACGGTAAAAAACTCCATGAAAAAGGTCCGAAAAACGTGATTGTTTCTTTAGGAAGCAAAGGAGCGGTCCTTATAAATGATAGAGTAATAGCTCATGCCAACGTCCCAAAGGGAGAGTTGAAAAATTCTGTTGGTGCAGGAGACTCTTTAGTTGCTGGATTTGTTTTGGCTTCTGTCTCTAAGAAGAATGATCTTGAAGCACTTAAGTATGGGATTGCTTGTGGAAGTGCGACCGCATTCTCGTTAGATTTATGCGAAAAGTTGGATGTTGAAAAGCTTTTACCAGAAATAAAAATAAATATTTTAAGTTAAGGGGGAAGAAAAATGAAGATAACAGATTTACTAACAAGAGAAACAATCGAATTAAACCTTCATGAAACTCAGAAGGAAGCTGTTATTGATGAGTTAATTCGTAAGCTGGACTCTGCTGGGAAACTAGTAGATACAAAGAAGTTTAAAGAAGCAATATTGGCACGTGAAGCGCAAAGCACAACGGGAATTGGTGAAGGTATTGCAATTCCACATGCTAAGACAAGCGCTGTCCGTACACCTGCGATCGTTTTTGGACGTTCAAAAGCTGGTGTTAACTATGAAGCGTTAGATGGGCAACCTAGTCATTTGTTCTTCATGATTGCTGCTAGTGAAGGAGCGAATAACGAGCACTTGCAAACATTATCACGTTTATCAACGTTCTTAATGGATGTTAACTTCCGTACGAAGCTTGAGAAGGCTACAACAGTAGATGAAGTGCTAGAAGCAATTAACCAGAAAGAAGCAGAAGTTTTAGAAGAAGAGAAACCAGTCGCGAAAAAAGGTTCAATTCTAGCCGTTACAGCTTGTCCAACTGGAATTGCACATACATTTATGGCGGCAGACGCCCTAAAAGGGAAAGCAAAAGAATTAGGATTTACAATTAAAGTAGAGACGAATGGTTCTGCTGGAGTTGAGAACGAGTTAACAGATGCAGAAATTCAAGATGCGGTTGCAATTATTGTTGCTGCTGATACGGCGGTTGAAATGGATCGCTTTCATGGCAAGCATGTCATTCAAGTACCAGTTGCCCAAGCAATTAAAACTCCAAAAGAATTAATTGAAAAAGCAAGTAAACAAGACGCACCTGTTTACAAAGGAACTGGTGGATCGAAAAAAGCAGATGCGAAGAACGAAAGAGGCGGTTTCTACAAGCATATTATGAACGGTGTTTCTAACATGCTACCGTTTGTTGTTGGTGGAGGTATACTAATTGCTCTTTCTTTCATCTTTGGGATTGAAGCATTTGATCCTGACCACGAATCTTATCATCCGATTGCTGAAGCATTAATGACAATTGGTGGTGGAAATGCATTTGGATTAATGATCCCAGTATTAGCTGGTTTTATTGCAATGAGTATTGCAAATCGTCCAGGTTTTGCTCCAGGTATGGTTGGGGGATTAATGGCTGCTAGTGGTGGCGCAGGATTTTTAGGTGGCTTAATTGCCGGTTTCCTTGCTGGGTATCTAGTACTAGGATTACGCAAAGTGTTCAGTGGATTACCGAAATCGTTAGAAGGTATAAAGCCAGTTTTACTTTACCCTGTATTTGGTATCCTAATTACCGGTTTGGTTATGCTTTACATCGTTATTGAGCCAGTTGTAGCTTTAAATACAGCGCTTGAAAATTGGTTAGGAAATATGGGTACTGGAAATCTTGTATTATTAGGATTAATTCTTGGTGGTATGATGGCGATTGATATGGGTGGCCCAATTAATAAAGCAGCCTTTACATTTGGTATTGCCATGATTGATGCTGGAAACTTAGCCCCACATGCTGCGGTTATGGCAGGTGGAATGGTTCCACCACTAGGAATTGCTCTAGCGACAACATTCTTCAAAAAGAAATTTACAAAAGCAGAAAAAGATGCGGGGAAAACAAACTATGTCATGGGGATGTCGTTTATTACTGAAGGCGCTATTCCGTTTGCAGCAGCAGACCCAGGCCGTGTTATCCCATCAGTAATTGTTGGTTCTGCAATTGCCGGTGCTTTGACAATGATGTTTGGAATTGGCTTACCAGCTCCTCACGGCGGTTTCTTCGTAATCCCGTTAGTGAACGGTAATCCACTGATGTATCTAGTAGCAATTTTAGTAGGTGCAGCCGTAACTGCTGTAATGCTAGGCTTCCTAAAGAAAGACGCAAAAGAATAATAGGTAGGTGTCAGTTACCAATAATAACTGGCACTTTACATAAACATATTGGAGGAAAGAATTATGATTGAAAAAGTGTTTGAGATTACAAGTGATGCGGGCCTTCATGCACGACCTGCAACGGTTTTGGTTCATTCTGTTAATGCTTTTGAAAGTGATGTTAACGTTGAATATAATGGTCGTTCGGTTAATCTGAAATCAATTATGGGGGTTATGTCTTTAGGAGTTCCAAAGGGCGCAGAGATCAAGATCTCGGCAGAAGGTAGCGATGAGACTGAAGCGATTCAAGCTGTAGTTGAAGCTATTCAAAACGAATCGTTAGGTGTAGCAAAATAATTTACAAAAGGTTGTTTTCGCAAAGTTTGTTGCTTTCGTAAAAATCCCAAAAGCCGGATTTTTACACAAAATACTAAGAATTCCTAACTAAGTTAGTAAGTATTGCTCTTTTCTTACATAATTTATTGGCTGATATCTTCATCTAGGGTATTTATCCGATTATTTTAGGGTGAAAAAGCCACAATGTTTACGAAAAGAGCCTTACAAAAACACTAGGTCGCATATGGACCTGGTGTTTTTTTATCGCCTAAAAATAAATTTTTAGCATCAAACACAGACTAAACTAATGTAAGCAAAGGAAGCATAATCTGATCGTATAGAAATGTAGGAGGGAAATTATGAACTATCTTTTACTACTTGTTGGATTTGGACTTTTAATTAAAGGTGCTGATTATTTTGTTACTGGTTCTTCAAACATTGCCAGTTTGCTGCGTGTCCCACCTATATTAATTGGTTTAACGATTGTTGCTTTTGGAACAAGTTCACCAGAGGCGACAGTTAGTATTATAGCTGCACTTGAGGGGAGTAGCGGTGTAGCTTTGGGAAATGTCGTAGGGAGTAATATATTTAATATTACTCTTGTCATTGGATTGACTGCCTTGATAAATCCTCTAAAAGTGGAAAGCGAAACAATACGTAAAGAAATTCCATTCGCCCTTTTGGGGAGTGTAGTTCTACTAGTCCTCATTAGTGATGTTGTCCTGCAAACGCTAAGTTCTAACCTGTTGACCCGTTCTGATGGGTTTATCTTGTTATTATTTTTTGCTGTATTTATGTATTACATTTTTGAAGTTGTTCGGAAAAGCCGTGATAAAAGCACTGTTGTTCCGCAACAACCAAATGTAACATGGCGAAAAAATGTTGTTTTTACTCTAGTTGGTCTTGGAGCAATTATTTTTGGTGGTGATCTTGTTGTAAGGAATAGCACAGAAATTGCGTTTTCACTAGGAATGAGTGAAACATTGGTGGGATTAACGATTGTAGCTATTGGAACTTCTTTACCTGAGTTAGTCACCTCAATTACTGCTGCTATTAAAAAACAAAGTGAAATTGCTCTTGGGAATATTGTGGGTAGTAACATTTTTAATATCTTCTTTGTTCTTGGTACTTCTGCAGCCATATCCCCATTGCTTGTTAGTAGCAAGATCTTTATCGATGTTTTGTTAATGATTATTTTAACAATTTTACTCTTACTATTTTCGAGAACAAGATACGCAGTTGGTAAATATGAAGGCGCAATACTAGCAGCATCATACCTATTATATTTGGTTTATATCATCATTCGAAATTGAGGTTTATTAAGATGTAATATTCAATGAATTTCATAATTCATTAGTAAGATAATAATGAAATGAAATTCATTCTATTGGGTAATCTAAGAAAAAATAATGGAGGTTTTTCATATGAGAAATGTTTTAGAAAAAGGATTGCTACTAGGAATAGGGTTGGCGGTTAAAAGCAAAGAACAAATTGAAATGTTTGTCGAGGATCTTGTAAAAAAGGGCGAAATAAAAAAAGAAGAGTCAAATGATCTGATAAGTGAACTTATTCAAAAAGGTCAACAAACGCAAGGTCAAGTAGATGACATGATTAAAGAGCGAATGAAAATAATCTTAAATGATCTTAATCTTGCGACAAAAGCGGAGGTTGACCAATTAGAAAAGCGTGTTAGGCAACTAGAACAACAAAAGCAAGAGTAGTAGGTAGGGGGTGGTTCTCATTTTCCGAAAGAGAATTAGGCATTTACAACGTTATCAAGAAATTGTAACCGCCTTTACTCGCAATGGTTTCGGTTTCATTATGCGAGAACTAGGATTACTTGAATTGCTAAGCATGCCAAAACGCCTTTTTATTGAAGGGAAAGAAATTGACAGACGCTCAGTAGGAGAACGCTTACGACTATTTTTAGAAGAGTTAGGACCAACCTTCATTAAAATTGGTCAAATTGCTAGTACTCGATCTGATCTATTTCCACCTGACATAATAGCTGAATTAGAAAAACTACAAGATAATGTCCCTCCTTTTTCGTATGAAGAGGTCAAAAAAGTTTTTCATTCAGAATTTGGTATTGCAGTTGAGGAGATGTTTGATGAGTTTCAGGAAAAACCTGTTGCTGCAGCTTCCATTGGACAAGTTCATGTAGCGGTATTAAAAACAGGCGAAAAGGTAGCTGTCAAAATTCAGCGACCGAATATTCGAAAAATCATTGAAACCGATTTGGAAATTTTACAGGAGATAGCTACGTTAGCAGAACGTCGATTAGACTGGGCAGCTAAATACCAGTTAAAAGAAATTGTCCATGAATTTTCTAAGTCATTAAAGGATGAAATCGATTATGCTAATGAGGGCAGAAATTCAGAAAAGATTGCAAAGCAATTTATCCATAGTCATAAGGTCTATATCCCAAAAGTGTATTGGCAGTATTCTAGTTCGAAAATATTAACCATGGAGTTTGTGGAAGGTGTTAAGTTAACAAATATTGAAAAAGTTGACCTTTTAGGCTTTGATCGAAAAGTAATTGCTGAACGAATTGTGCAGACAATATTTCAGCAAATCCTCCTTGACGGTTTTTTTCATGGTGATCCTCATCCTGGAAATTTGTTGGTGACTGGAAAAAATAAGATAATACTTATGGACTTCGGTATGGTTGGGCGACTAAGTCCACAAATGCGTGACCATTTTGGATCGTTTATTATCGCGATGATGCTTCAAAGTACAGATGGTGTCATTAAGGCAATTATTAAGATGGGACTGGTTCCGGAAGAAGCAAATCTATCTTTATTGAAATCAGATGTCGATACTCTTCGTGAAAAGTATTATGATGTTCCTTTCAGTCAATTAAGCTTAGGCGAAGCTGTTAATGATCTTTTTACCGTAGCATCAAAGCACGGGATTCGTATCCCTACCGATCTGTCACTTGTAGGTAAAGCTCTGCTTACAATGGAAGGTTTGGTTGAAAGGCTAGATCCTGAATTAAGTATCATAAGAATTGCAGAGCCATTTGGTCGACAATTATTGATAGAACGGTATCATCCAAAACAGATTGCAGGTAGAGTTTGGGGAAACCTTTTGGAATATGGTGAAGTAGTTACGGAATTACCGAAAAGTTTAAAAGAGTTTTCTTCCATTATGAAACAAGGGAAAATGAGAGTAGAGGTATCCCTCTCAGATCCTGATCGACTTCTTACTAGAATGGAACGAGTTAGTAACCGTTTATCGTTTAGTATCGTATTGCTTTCCTTTAGTATTATTATGGTAGGTTTGATCGTTGGTTCAGCACTAGCAGGAGATACAACAACAGCGATTTGGCAGTTGCCAACAGTTGAAATTGGTTTTGCTGTGGCACTAGTGATGTTTATCTGGTTGTTTTATGCAATTTTAAAATCGGGTAGATTTTAAGCACAAAAATCTTTTAATAGAAAAGGTTTATGTGCTTTTTTGGCACTAAAGTAACTATTAGTAATAGTCCAAAAGGATGTATACTTTAAACATAAGCTGACTTTATGTAGGAGAGTGTACGAATATGGAAGAATTATTGGAGATCTCTTTTGATCTCGTGGGTAAATCATTAGAGCAGGATATCTATTCAGAACTTAATATTTTATTGTTAAAAAAGGGGACAGTCTTAACCGAAGCTACCATCGTTCTTTTGAAAAAACATAATTTTAAAACTGTTATTGTATCCAAAAAATTATTATTTGAGGACTTGTATAAGAAGAATTTAAACTTTCTGAAGGAAGTCTTCTCAGATTTAAGCTACTTCCATACTCAGCCCTTCCCAAGTTGGTTTGAAGAAGATGAGAAATTGTTTCGATTTATCAATCAAAACACTAGTTTAACAGAAGAAATATATTCTTTAAAAAATATAGAAAGAAACATCTTTACCCATAGCGCCAACGTCGGGATCATTTCTGTCATTATTGGGAAAATATTAGGCTACTCTAACAAAAACCTTAAGTTGTTATGGAAGATGGGAATGATTCATGATATTGGTAAAATGAAAACGGATACGGATCAGCATGGGGAAGTTGGTTATGAAATTTTACAAAACATAACTGGTATTCACCCTGTTATGTTGGATGTAGTGAGGTATCACCATGAAAAAATTGATGGTTCTGGTTTTCCAAAACGGTTAAAAGGAAATGAAATCCCGATCATGGTTCAGATTGTCTCAGTGGCAAATGAAGTTGAACACCTGTTTAGCAATTCAAATGAGGTGAACCCTTTTCATGTCATGAATCGTTTAATTGAAGATACTCATAAATTAAACCCAGCGATTGTTATCCCTTTTGTGAAGGCCAAGTACTCACAAAATATAGGTAACCAAATAAAGTTAAATGATGGTCGAAAGGCAAAAATTATTTTTATCCATGATAATGAACCATCACAACCCCTAATACAACTTGAGGAAGATAGTCAATACATAGATATGAGGAAGCATCATTCACTAAAGGTTATCAGTTTAACTAGATAGAAACAAAAAAGCTTTGGTACAAGCCTGTACCAAAGCTTTTCTTACGGAAAGAAACCGTCCTTTTCCTCAATTGAGAAATAATAACGGAACTGTTGAACAGCAGTTATGAATGACTCTGGAGCGTCTGCATTTCTAGTAAGTTGATCTAGTTCATCATAGCAAGAATGGAGTAAGTATTCAGGAGAATTCATCTCTATTTTCTGCTCAGTTGCAGGTTTAGAAAAAACTTTATCTGTCAGCTGTTCCACTTCAGTTTCTTCTAAAGCAGTTAATTTCTCTTTTGCCTGTTCTAGCTGTAATTTTACATTTTGTGAAAGAAAATCTTCATTTTCCTCTAGTTGTGTAATGATATGAAGCATTCGTTCTTTTCTAGAGATTGTCAACGGATTCATCCTTTCTAAAACGAATGTGTGTATTTGTTATTCTGCATAAATTTGCAATTAATTATTTACCAAATAGAATATCTTTTGCTATTTAAGAAAATTTAATAAGGAGGAAAGTATGGAGGTTATTAAATGCTTAAGCGAAAAATGTGGTTTGTTACTTTTTGTATACTTCTAGTTAGCATTGTTTTTTTGTATGTAGCTGAGTTTGAGATTGCTTATCTGCCGCCGGAAGAGAAAATCATCAATAATAAAGGAGCAACTATGCTTACAGGCTTAGCGAATACTCATCGAACAGGTAAGCTTCTATTACACGAAGACATTCTTCCAATTGATGAGAGCTATTTAGAGCTTAAGACCACCGCAAGTTACAAAAAAGCCACAAAACTTAGAACTAGGAGAGCGGGTTTTTGAAAGAGCTAATTGCTTGAGCTGTCATTCTGGTGCAGCATTTACAAATAATCAAATCATACCAGTCAACGAAATAGGTACAGAACCATCTAGAGCAAAGGCTTTGAGGAGGCAAGCAGAAATTTTCTCTAAAACAAGAATGTATGCCCCACAAACACCAGTTCCAATACCAAAGGAACATGAAATAATTGGGGTCCATTTTAATAATAGAACAGAGCAGGATCTAAAGTTGGCATATGAACATGGAGATTCGCCTGGAGTTTTTAAGGTTAAAGGATTAATTGGCTTACAGTGGTCAGCTCCTTATTTACATGATGGTGGAGTAGCGGTTGGACCTAATATATATAAGGATCTTGGAATTCCTGGTACGTTATCAAAGGGAGTCGTACCGGACCCGTATAACAGTCTATTGGCATTGATTGATAGAAATTTACGACAGAAAGTACTGGATGCTAACAGGATACCAGAATTAAAAGATGTACATGTAACCGGAGAAGGTCATGAGTTTTGGGTTGATGAGGAAGCTGGTTTTACAATTGAGGAACAAGACGCATTGGTGAATTATTTACTTTCCCTGCAAATTGAACAAAAAAATAACTGATTGGGTTATCAGTTGTTTTTTTAGGTTAATTAATAGGTTTTTCTTACTTTATCAATGACAAATTGAGAACCGTACAAAAGTATAGATTTAACAAAGAATAGTAACAACAATTCATAACGCTTCAACCTTACAGTCGAAGCTATTCCCATCTTCTTAAATAGGTCCATGACAGGAAATGAAAATAGTAAATGAATGATTGTATTGAGCAAGACAAATAATGAGAATTTGCCAAAAGTAGCTTTCAATACCCATAATGAACCAATGAAAAATGGCCCAATAATGAGTGGGATTTCACCAATCGTTTTTGGGAATAGATTTTTATAAACCCACCACCAGGTTCTGTTTCGTGCAAGAAAACTTTCGAAGACCACGACAACAGACATAATTAATGCAGCTGGGAAGAACCTTTTAAAAGAACGCTTACCAATCAGTGGAATACTGAACCACGGCACTATCATCACAGCAATCAGAAACGGCTTCCAATTTTTCATATGTTTTCCCCCTCTTTTTGTTATAGGTTGTGCAACTTAAACTGAAAATATCTCAACTTTTCGCAAATTGCAGAGCATAGATAAAAATATGTAAAAAGTAACTTAAAAATATCGTTGATTCTACTATATACTATTAGTAGATAGAACCATGAAAAAACTACGTTAAGTGGGAGAGTAGGTCCATATGGAGGAAATTAGCTTTGAACTTGTTGGAAAAGTACTAGAGCAAGATATTACATCCGACTTAAATATTTTGTTACTAAAAAAAGGGACTGTGTTAACTGAAACGAATATATTACTTCTCAAAAAACATAATTATAAAGCAGTAAAGGTATCAGAAGACGGATCATTTAAAACATTGTACCTAAGACATCTTAAGCAGGTAGAAGATTTATTTACTGATTTTCATACTAGTAGAGAATGGTTTGATAAAGAAGAGTATATTGTCAGAAAGGTTCAAAGAGATGTTTTTTATTTAGAGGAACTCTATCTGTTTGAAGATAAATCAAACCTATATCGTCATAGTGCTAACGTTGGCTTACTTGCTTTTTTTCTTGGAAAGCTCTTAAGATATTCATATAAAAACAAATTGCTTTTGTGGCAGATGGGGCTTTTACACGACATTGGAAAGTTAAAATTGAAAGTGGACATCGTTAATAAAAAAGTTGAAGAGTTAACAGTTGAAGAATTTCAGGAATATAGACAACATCCAGAGTTTGGTTGGAATTTGCTAAAAGGAATGAACGGTGTAAATGTCATGATGTTAAATGCAGCTAGACATCACCACGAACATATAGATGGATCAGGTTTTCCAAAGGGAATAAATGTTAAATACCTTCCTGTAATGGTGCAAATTATAACTGTAGCTAACAAAATTGATCATGTCATGAGCACCAATACCAATATTTTTAACCTATTAAACGAGTTAATGGAAGAAGTAAGGGGAAATAAACTAAACCCAGCAATTGTTGTTCCATTTGTTAAATATCTTCTTCGTAGTCAATTAGGAAGAAAGGTACTTCTAAATGATGGGACAAAATGCGAGATCGTTTATATCTTCGAGCAGGAACCCTCACAACCACTTCTTTCCATCGAAGACGAAAATTCATATCTTGATTTACGTAAGCATCATAAGTTGAAGATAGTCAGCTCTGTGTAGTTGAAAACAAATGCACGTATCCTCCTAACTTAGAGCATACGTGCATTACCCTATTTCTTCGGTTGGTACTCTAATTCTTTAAACAATTCATTTAACTCTGCTTTTGTTAAGTCGCGCCACTGGCCTTTCGCTAGTCCATCTAAATGTATGTTCATAATTCTGACTCGCTGTAAACGTCGAACTTGGTATCCCAGTGCTGAGCACATCCGGCGTATTTGACGATTTAAACCTTGTGTTAAGATAATTCTAAAGACATTTTGAGAAATTTTTGTTACTTTACAAGGGAGTGTCTTCGTATTTAATATTTCTACACCTTCTGACATCTTCCTTAAGAAAGAGTCAGTAATGGGTTTGTCTACGGTAACGATATATTCTTTTTCATGCTTATTCTCTACTCGTAAAATCTCATTGACGATGTCTCCATCATTTGTAAGAAGGATGAGTCCCTCTGATTCTTTATCAAGTCTACCAATGTGAAAGATACGTAGTGGGTGGTTAACAAAATCGACGATATTTCCTTTCACTTGCCTTTCCGTTGTACTAGTAATCCCCACCGGTTTATTCAACGCTATGTATACTAGTTGTTCTTCTTTTGATATCGGCTTATTATCAACACGTACGTCATCGCCTGGCTCCACTTTACTCCCTAACTCAGCGACTATACCATTAATCGTCACTCGTTTGTCCTGAATCCATTTGTCTGCCTCGCGTCTTGAGGTAATCCCAGACTCACTAATAAATTTATTTATCCGCAAAAGTAACACACCTTACTATCAATAGTTTTTCTTACTATTTAATGTAACTCATTTATATATCCATATTCAAGGTTAAGAGAGTTTTGGATTGTACCATTATGGAGAAGATGATAAGAGATTTATACATCGGAGGTAAAGATATGAATGTTGCAATTATGGGGGCCGGGTTATCTGGATTAACTTGTGCAATCATGTTAGAACGACATGGGATACAACCGACAATATTTGAACATCGGAGCCAAGTAGGTGATCGTTTTGTAAATGGTGAGGCCTTTTTAAACTTATTAACGAGACCTGTAAATGATGTGTTTCAATACTTATCTGAT
The DNA here is from genome assembly GCF_004116265.1 of Anaerobacillus alkaliphilus. Lineage (NCBI taxonomy): Bacteria > Bacillati > Bacillota > Bacilli > Caryophanales > Bacillaceae > Anaerobacillus > Anaerobacillus alkaliphilus. The sequence goes on from NZ_QOUX01000042.1 coordinate 50,511, forward strand.
GAGCATCAGTTATACCTTAAGCCGACTAGCTCGATTCAGCAGATAAACATTCATTCGCAAAAGGAAAAAGCTATTATCAATGAGCATATTGGTTTTTTAAGCATCAGAGGTCGACATGAGTTTTCATTAGAGAAACAACTAGCAAACCAAGTGAAATCAAAGATAGTTTTTAATTCGACTCACTCTTATGAAGAACTTTTAAGAGAATTTACCCATGTTATCATGGCTACTGGTGATGCAGCGTACTCAAATAAGCTTTTTAACTTTCGAGAGGCACTTTCAGCTACGTTAAAAGGAGCTACTGTTGAGGGGAAGTTCGAGCGTTGTGCTGTCCACGTTTGGTTGGATAATACATTAGCGCCAAAAGGGTATGGATATCTTCTACCTTTTTCTGACACAGAAGCTAATATAGTCATCGCGTACCCTGACCTTCCAGAAAATCAACAACAACAAATCATAAAGTACTGGGATCGTTTTTACGAGTGTGTTTGCCGTGAATTATCTCAATCGCTAAAAATAACTGATCAATTTCAAATTAAAAATTATCAAATGGGAATATGTAAATCAGCGAGAATTGGCAACACGTTTTTTACCGGCAATTGCTTTGGTACAGCGATGCCGTTTTTAGGATTTGGTCAATTTGAAGCGATTATGACGGGAATTTATGCAGCTAATGACCTGTGTGGATTTAGCAAATACGAAGAGTCTACAATGGATTTAAAAAATAGCTACGAGCATTCATTAACTCTACGACGCGGACTAGAAAAATTCAACAACGAAATGTATGATTTTGTTGTTAAGCATTTAGATGGCTATCTTGGTAAAAGGTTATTTCAACCAAGTCAACAAAATCCGTTGAAACTTGCGAGTTATTTGGTTCGGCCATTTATAAATAAAGATGGGTAATGAGTTGTAAAGAACTATCAATTAGCGATAGAATTTGTAAGAGGTGAATATATGGAAATGATTCGAGTAAAAGAATTAAAAAAATCTTACGGTTCCTTAAAAGCAGTCGATGGAGTCAGTTTAACTGTAAGTGAGGGCGAAATCTTTGGTCTATTAGGACCAAATGGGGCTGGAAAAACAACAACAATGGAAATGATGGAAGGTCTAAGAGATTTTGATGAAGGTGAAGTTATTATCAGTGGCCTCTCTGTAAAAAAGGACCGTAAAAAAGTAACGGAACATATCGGTGTTCAGCTTCAATCTACATCTATGTTTGATCTTTTAAAAGTAGAAGAAATTCTTAGGATGTATGCTAGCTTTTATAAAAAGAGAAAACCAGTTGACGAAATACTCGAGCAGATGAATCTGACAGAAAAAAGAAAAGCTGCTATCAAAGGTTTATCAGGTGGACAAAAGCAGAGACTAGCCATCGGATTAGCACTTATACATGATCCGAAAGTAATCTTTTTGGACGAGCCTACAACTGGTTTGGATCCACAAGCTAGAAGGGCATTATGGGATATTGTACTTAATTTAAAGCAGCAAGGGAAGACAATTGTGTTGTCTACCCACTACATGGAAGAGGCTTACGTACTGTGTGACCGTTTAGCGATTATGGATCAGGGGAAAATTATGGCTTTGGATACCCCGGATAATTTAATTGCTTCCCTTGAAATGGAATCGGCCATTCAATTCAAATGGGAGAATGAAGTACAACCATTAGAGTCGCTCCACCATATTACAAAGGTTACAACAATAAAAGACCAAGCTGTTCTTTATACGACTAATTTACAAGAAAGTTTAATTGCTTTGATTAAATTTACTGAATTAGAAAACATACAACTTCAGGACCTGCAAACAAGAAGAGCTACGTTAGAAGATGTATTCTTACAGTTGACAGGAAGGAGCCTACGAGAAGAATGAGTGCATACTGGCAGTTAACGTTAGCTCAATTAAAGCTATTTGCTCGTAATAAAGCAGTAATTTTTTGGACTACTTTTTTTCCATTATTCTTAATGATTGTGTTAGGATTATTCCTTGGTGGTGGAACTGGAACAACGATTAATGTCGCTTGGGTGGATCATGATAAGAGTGACTATTCTTTGATAATGAAAGATGTTTTTCTAGACGTAGAAGCTATCAACTTAAGTGAATGGAATGACATAGGTGATGCGAAGCGTGAAGTTGAAGATGGAAACATTTCGTTTGTTATTGAAATACAGCAAGGTTTTGCTCAGTTGATTGAGACAGAAGCAGAACTTCCAATTTTATCAGTCTACTATGATGAAACGAACCAATCGATTGCTCAATTAGGGTTTGCTATTATTGATCAAGCGGTTGATCAATTAAATAAACAGTTAACGAATTACCAAGAAGTTGTCTTTGTTGAACGTGAGGGATTAAAGTCTCTAGATCTCACCTACTTAGACTTCTTAGTTCCAGGAATTGCAGCGTTGATGATCTTATCTAGTAACTTAAATGGAGTTGCAGCGCAAATTTCATCTTGGCGTGAACGTGGTGTATTACGTAGAATGAAGTTAACAGGTTTGCCCGCAAGTACATTTGTGGGTGCACAAATTACAGCAAGGGCAATCTTAAATATTACTCAATCAATCTTAGTTATTAGCGTTGGGATTTTTCTCTTAGGTGCTCAGATGAATGGGAGTTGGTTCTTGTTATTGTTTTATCTTATTTTAGGAATTCTTGTGTTTATGTCATTAGGATTTTTAGTTGCCAACTTAGCAAAGACTCCTGAACATGCATCGCCAATCGCAGGATTTATTTCGTTTCCAATGTTTTTTTTAGGTGGGATTTTCTTTCCAATCACAAATATGCCTGATATCTTACAGCCTGTGATTGCGCTTATCCCGATCTCACATCTAGCAAATGTCTTAAGAGAAGTAATGAACGTGGGAGCAACGATGGGTGACCTGTTTCTACCAACAACTATTTTACTTGCTTGGTTCCTCGTTTGTTTTACAATTGCTTCAAAGACGTTTAAGTGGGAGTAAGTGAATGGAAAGAAGGTTTGATAATAGAGATCAAACCTTCTTTTACGAGATAAAAGAGAACTTTTACTCAATATATTCAAATACGGGGTTTGTAATTAACCCGGAACGTCTTATTTTAAGTTTAACGTCTACATTAATCTTGGCTCTAGCGAATTCCTGATTCCAATTGTCTTCATTTTTCTTGAAATTTTTATAATCTTGACGTTCCATATCTTCTCCAAAACCAAAGATATCAAGCTGGTATTCGTTTTGAAGAACTTCAATTGTTTGTTCAATTTCTCCCTCAAAAGCCTTAGCAATTTTGTTTTCAATGTCCAAATACGTATCCAACATAGTAACATCAACAGAACATTGTATTAGATCCATCCGACCTTCGAGGTCAATGTCAATATTAATATGTGGGATATCTTGTTTATAAGCAGCTTTTATCTTTCTCTTTGAACTAGTAATCCTTGCTGTCATGACCTTGTCGTTTGCACAGGCAGCTGTGATGGAAGTATTGTTTAATTTATCTTGAAGCAGAAGGAAGTTACGTATATCTTTGATAGGAAGAGTTCCTTTATACTCTAACTTCTCAAAGATTGCAAGGCCTTCTATTACAACAATTGTATCAATTTCTACTTTTTCCATATTCTCAAGCCTATTCCCCTTTTCAACTTCCCCTTCTACTTTATACATTGTAAGAACAGGCTCGCGACCGGTAGAGGAAAGTGCTCTTATAAGGTCTTTTAAACGATTATCCACATCTCCTCCCCATTCTTGGACCATTGTATCTGCTTGTGTATTAATTTTTAACGAGGAACTACGTTGAATTGGATACGTAACTTTTAACACATCATGGGCTTGTACATTATCAACTACTAAAACGTTAAAATCATTTCGGATTTCTCGGTCAGCCTCGAAAAAATCGATAAATTCGAGCATACCTTCTTCAACAATTTGTTTACTAAAAACCGCAATTCTCATATGTGAATACTTTAACTTACGTGTAAAACCTATGTTCATTTTTCGGGCTAGTTCGCCAACACTATCACCTTCTAAAGAAAAAATAATTGACGCTGATTGATCTCCCACATTCTCTGTTTGAAGTGCAGGTGGATTTAATACCTCAACGGTTAATTTATATTTATAGTTTTCCCCTTTGTCAATGGCGATCCCTGTCACTAGTGATATTTCATTTAGTTCTTCAGAATCCCAGCACCCAGTTAACAAAAGTAATATTGACAATAAAACCAAATACCACTTCAACTAGCGCCACCTCGTTTTTTCGGAGGTGTTGGAGTATTGTAGTCAGGTTGCTTTGAAGGTTTTTCAGTTTGTAGGTAAGAAGGGCGTTTCTTTGAAGCCCATGCAGGTACACGTACAAAAATATCGCCATGATCTTGTAGTTTAAAGGGGGCGATTGGTGATAAATAGGGAACACTAAACGAACGAAGACTAGTTAAATGAGCAACTAGGAAAATCATTCCCAGAAATACTCCATATAAACCTAAGATTGATGCTAGAATAATGTAGCCGAAACGTAGGATCCGTGTTGAAACTGCAAAAGAATATACAGGTGCTACAAAGCTTGAAATGGCCGTTAAAGCTACAACGATAACCATGATATTGGAAACTATTCCAGCTTCAACAGCAGCTTGACCGATTACTAAACCGCCTACAATTGAGATCGTTCCACCAACTGCTCGGGGCATTCGGATTCCGGCTTCTCTTAGCACCTCAAACGTAATTTCCATTAATAAAGCTTCAATCACAGCAGGAAATGGGATTCCTTCTCTTTGTGTAATGATACTAATTAGCAATTGAGTTGGTATCATTTCATGATGAAAGGTGATAACGGCAACATAAAATGACGGTAAGAGTAATGCGATCAAAAAAGATAAATATCGTATCATACGTATGAAACTTCCCATTAAAAATGGTTGATAATAGTCCTCGCTTACTGAGAGGAAATCACTAAATGTAGTGGGTGCTGTTAAAACAAATGGACTGCCATCAACAATAATGGCAAATTTACCCGTTATTAAATGGGATGCGATTGTGTCTGGTCTTTCTGTATTGTAGAGTAATGGAAACGGAGTAAATGTTTTATCTACGAGATATTCTTCTAACATCCCAGAATCAAAGATTGCATTTGTCTGAATGTCGTTCAATCTCTTTCGGATTTCTTGCAATATTTTTTTATTTATGATTCCATCCATGTAGGCTAGGTAAACACTAGTGGAGGTCTCACTCCCAACAGTAAAAGCTTCAAAGCGAAGTGCAGGGTTTTTAATTTTTTTTCTTATTAGACTGAGGTTTACTTGAATATTTTCAATAAATCCTTCTTTAGGTCCACGGACAATTGTTTGGGTTGTTGGCTCTTCAATCCCCCTATTTTCAAAGGATAGAACTTTTATTGATAAGACAGAAATGAAGCCTTCAATTAATATGACTGCCTGTCCATTAATGATATCGTCAATAATCTTTTGCTCTTCCTTGATAAATGTATGCTCTGCCCCAGAAAATGTTTCTTGGCCAAAATCTACCCAATCAGACTCAGTAAAAACCTGTTCTTGTTGATTTGCAGCTTCGGTTAAAGGTAGCAAAATCTTGCTAGAAATAACCTGCCAATCAGTAAGTGTGTTTAAATAAACGAGTAGCCCTTGCTTTTGACCAAATTGGATATTTTCAATAATTAGATCTGCTGTATTACCAAAAGCCTGCTTCAGTTTTTGCTCGATTATTTGTAAGTCACCGTTAAACTGTTGGTGAAATACTTTTTGTTCTGGCTCATTTTGAAATGGTGAATTTTTAGTTGAGAGAAACTTTTTCATCATTTTTTTTATCATTGGACTCCCCTCCTTTTTTACTATGCTTTTTCCAAAAGACTACAATAGCTACTATAGTTGGGATTCCTATTTGAAGTGGCATATGCATGTACATTGGAACGAATCTAATTCCCTCTTCAATATGCTCGGCATAGTTAGCCGATATTAAAATTGAAAAAATAGCAATAGATAATCCGAGTGGAATACAGAAATAACGGTAAGGAACTTGAAAAACATATTCAAGAGCTTTCACCCCACCAAAAAAAAACAAGCTAACTTTAATAAAAATACCTAACATCATGACAAAGATGACAATAGGATCTATACGCTCAATAAACTGTGCAAAGGAAATTTCACGAGCCGCATTCAGAAGCGGGAAGGTTGCACGTTCTGCTAACATTGGCCCTAACACCGATAATTTAAATATTTTTATGACTGCTAACAGTAAACCAGTAGAGATAACTGCAGCTACGCTTACTTTTGATACGTGTTGAAATTTATGGGTTAAAGCCATAATTGTTGTGAGAACGATTGCTTCACCAAAAGGGAAACCTATTAGACCAGGAAATAGGGCCTCTATAACTCGTCCAAATCCTTCGGGTAGTATGGGCTGAAGATTTGAGAATAGAACATCACCCCCTGCTAACAAAAAGATACATGTAGCAACTAGAAATAAGGCGATATAAGGAACGAATGTTTCGGCAATACGACCAATTACTTCAGGTCCTAGATACACACCATAGATTACGACTAGCATAAAGATAATGCCTAACACTTCAATCGGTGTGGTTGGAAATATTGTTGTTATTAATAACTCAAGAAAATCCCTCAGTACACGGCAAGAGATATAAAAAAAATAAATAGCGTACACGATCGTAATTGGCACGGCAATATATCTTCCGAATAGTTGTCCCATAATTTCAAATAAATTCTTCCCGATATTATATGAGAGGATAAATGAGTATACGAAGATAATACCAGCACCGATAAGACTTGCAATTAAAATTGCAATCCATGCATCTTGCATCGCCTCTCTTGCTACACCAACAACAACGGCAGAACCAATCTGAAAGATGATAATGAGTATGTATAATTGAAAGAGACTTATTTTTTCAAATTGTGCTTGCAATTGTTATTCCTCTTTTCTAAAAAGTGGACCTCTTATCCGGCGGATATCAATAAATATAGCTGAAGCAATCATAAAGATAGTGGCCAAAAACAGATATATTTTCCCCATGCTCATATGAATAGTAAAAAGCAGGTAAATGGAAGTGAAAAAGGAGACTTTATACAATATTGTATCGATAGTTATGATCATGATAAAAAGTAAAACATTAATAATTAGTGTTGCTAGCGTAACCATAGTTGTCACTCCCAGATAATTACTCTCTTACTTAGAATGTACATATTATGAAGATGTATGTATTAGTATTGATATTGTTGTTGGTAAGCATTTCAATTTTTTATAGAGAAAGGGTTTTCTTTTTCTATGATTAATGTTATACTAAGGTTAATTATTTTTGATCGTTTACAAAATGTTAGATGGATTTCTGTTACAGTTTTCCTCTCAAATGTTTTAAATGAACAAGGATAGTAAAATTAAACAAGTGTGTATAAATAAGGCACACAAATCAGGAGGAAAACACATGTTACAAGGTACAGTTAAGTGGTTTAATGCAGAAAAAGGTTTCGGATTTATCGAGCGCGAAGACGGAGACGATGTATTCGTTCACTTCTCAGCTATTCAAGGTGAAGGCTTCAAATCTTTAGAAGAAGGCCAAAAAGTAACTTTTGAAATCGTTGAAGGCAACCGTGGTGCACAAGCTGCTAACGTAAACAAAGCTTAATTAAAATTTAAAGACTTTTTTCGGAAGTAATTCCGAAAAAAGTCTTTTTTTGTTTGTTTATTCTAGGTGCCTGGCACCCAAAAAGAACAATTATTAAATATGTCCATTTCAGGAGTACGAAATATCTTTATGCTTCCCTAATTAACGGCATTGTACAACAACGAAATGATCCACCGGATTTGATAATTTCGTTAAAAGGAACCTCAATTACCTCATATCCACGTTTTCGCAACTGCTCATTTACATTGTTATTTGTCGGTAAGCTAATAATTTTTTTGTCACCGATCGAGAGGATATTAGTACCCAAAGTGAACTGTTCTTCATGAATAACGTCAATGAGATCAAAACGAGAGGCCAACAGGTCTACCTCGTTACCGGTAAACCCCTCACGATAAATGAGTGCTTCAGTAGGTGAAATAATATTGAAAACACAATCCAAATGTAAGTATTTAGCTTTGAATGGTACCTTAACAATTTTAAAGTTAGGTAATAAAATACTGAGATGTTCAATGGTGAATTCGTTAGTCCGGTCACTAATCCCAATGTAGAGGGTATCACCGTCAATAATTACATCCCCACCTTCAATATGATCACTAACGAGATTAAAATATGAAACTTCTTCTCCTTTTAACCAGTCCTTTAAGATTTCCTCTTCACCTTGACGGACTTTATTAGCCATATCGGCAACAAATACAGTATGTCCGAGTGTAAAACCAATGTCACGGGTAAAAGCTTGCTCTGGAAATTTCTTGGCAGGGGATAATAGTATTACTTCAATGCCTTGATCTTCAAGAGTGCGAACAAACTCTCGATGTTGACTCATGGCAGTCTTAATATGAATCCCAACATCTTTAAAATGTTTTTGCGTATCATTTATGACACTACGGATTGTCATATGTCTTGGCTCACAAAGAACAACTTTTCTCAACTTACCATATTCATTTATGCAGTAAGACTTCTGTTTTAATTCTTCTAACACATTTACTGTCACGTATGTTCCCCCTTTCTTTTAACCATTAGCTTTTGCAAAATAAAAATAACAATACTCAGGAAGTATTGTTATGGTGTAGTTTACTATTATGTTCCTTGGCGTTTTCTTTGGTTGTTAATCTTTTTCGTTTGCTGACTTTTCATCGACTGGGTTTGGTTCGTCCAATTTCCTTTACCTTGATTACTATTTCCTGCTTTTTTATTAGCAAGCTGTTGCTTGATTGCATCTTGAAGTGATATTTTTTTCTTTTCTGTTTGCTCAGACATGTTTTTGCTCCTTTTCATAACCTAAATATAAAAAGATTGTATCATTTATTTTAACATGTTTATAGTTTTTTATTTATAGGCACACATCTTATCTAAACGAACAACGGTCATTTACCCACACGAAGGATAGTCATTTTCATAGGATGACAAGGAAGAGTCCGTGATGGGAGTGGATGACCTTGTTAAAAAATATAAATGTAAATATAATGTTGGCAGTTGTCGGGATTTTTGCAGTTACAGTTTTTCTATTTATGCTCCAATCTCATTCGGTACCTGTAGACCAGGTAAGTGAGGAAGTAACAGTCGAGGAAAACGGAAATGAAGCATCAAAGAGTGAAAATGGAAATCACGATGAGACCGAAACAAACACCAATGATAACGGATCGGAAGAAAATGAAAGCAACGGTTCTGATATAGAAGAAGCAAATGAAAATACAAACGGTCAAGAGTATTTGTGGGGGTTAGATTCTGCAGATAGGGTTGATCAGAGTTTTTATGATTGCTTTGTAACAAATTTTGGTGAACCTGTAGCTTTCGGTAGATATTTAGAAACAAAAGATGGGGTATCTTATGGGTTAAGTGAAGAGGAAGTAGCCTTTTTACAGGATAAAGGAATTAAGATTATTCCGATATATAATCACTTTATTGATGGAACAACCTATGAGAAAGGCGTGCAAGAAGCAGAGACAGCAATAACCTACGCTGAGGCAATTGGAGTGACGGAAGGAGTATATATATTCGCTAATGTAGAACCCGAGTATCCGATTGATGCAGATTTTCTCTTGGGCTGGTTTGAGACAATTCAGTCATCACAGTATAAGCCTGGGGTTTACGGAATTTTTGGTGAAGGAAGGGAATTAACAGCTGCCTTTGAACGTGCGCTAGGAAATAATGAAGCAATTGGCGAGGAGATGGCTGTTTGGCATAGTTCTGAGCCTTACATTGGAATTACAACGAAAGAGAATAAACCTGAGTTCGCTCCAGATGTTCCTGATTTCGTAAATGTTTCAATATGGCAGTATGGTATCGATGCTGAAACCTGTAACATTGATACTAATTTAATTAACAGTGAAATTATGGACTCTCTTTGGTAGTAAAGTATAGATGAACGTAAAAATATGGTAAGGTAATGAAAGGGAGCTACTTATTTGATGCTCCTTATCCATACATAGAGGTACTAGAAAAACAAAAAGGATTGATTACATTGTCTTTAGTTTCTAAACAATCATTTGTAAAAGTTCTACGAGAGGTAATCGGGATTGAACAAAGATATATTGAAACAGAGTATCAATTGTATTTATATGAGACAAAAATAGTGACACCTACGATAACATTTCCGTTATCAAGTATTTTGGATGTATCGTATCGAAAAACAACGGAAAAATACGGTACCCTTTACTTACATACAAATCAAGGTGTTTTTCCATACAACGTTTGCTCTCATCCTGAGGAGTTTATTACTTCTCTAAAAAGATTAAAAGGTATAGATTAACCTCTTCAGCTTTAATTACTTTTTACTGGATTTGTGTTTGGGGTTTGAGATTGGTATTATAAGTGAGATTAATTACCAATAGTTTGTATATGAAAGGAACGATATGAATGAAAGAACTTAAGACGTTTGGTTGGTATGCAGCAAGAGTTTCCAAATCCTTACCGAAGGAAGCCTTTCAACCTGTTCCAACAAGACTTTTAGGTGGACTAGCTTACTTGTTAATTGTCATAGTTACTCTGTTAGCAATTAGTCTCGTTCAACTGCCGCTTATAGTAACAATAATATTAGCGCTAGTATTAGGGTTTAGCTATGCATCAATGGGTTTTCTAGGTCATGAGATACTGCACGGAACTGTTATTCGCACGCCGTGGTTGCGCAACTTTCTAGGAGCTGTGTTTTTTTGGCCACTATGTACAGGACCACGACTATGGCGAAAGTGGCACAATATGGAACATCACGTACATACTCAAGATGAAGAAAAAGACCCAGATGCTTGGCCAACTGCTCCTGAAGTCAGCAAATATCGCATTGTTCGTATGGTATATAAATTGCCGTTAGGAGTTCGCTCCTTTTGCGAATTTCTTTTCTTAACAGTCCAGTTTTCGTTGCATTCTTTAAATATGTTTAAACTATATTTAAAACAATTTCATGTGAAAAATCGTTCAGCGGTTATTTTCCAATTATTATTACCTTGGATCTCGTGGTTCGGCTTATTATTCCTAATTGGACCAGAAAAGTGGTTTTATGCATTTTTGTTACCGATATTGATTGCAAATTTTATCGTTATGTCTTATATATCAACTAACCATCGCCTAAATCCTCTTGTAGAGGTAAACGATCCATTAGCAAACTGTCTTTCGGTAACAGTCCCGAAATGGGTAGATATCTTGCATTTTAATTTCTCATATCATACAGAACACCATTTGTTTCCGGCGATGAATCCAAAGTATTATCCGTTAGTAAAGGAAGAAATATTGAAGAGATGGCCAGAACGCTATCATCAGATGCCTTTAATCCGTGCGTTAATCGTGCTTTGGAGAACGCCAAGAATATATCATGAAAAAAATGAATTGTTAGATCCGCATGGGAATAGGGCATATCAAACATTAGGGAACGGCTTGCATCCTAAAAAAATTCATTACCGAGATTTATAAAAGGCTGTCTTCGCAAAGTTTGTTGCTTTCGTAAAAATCCCAAAAGCCGGATTTTTACACAAAATACTAAGAATTCACAACTAAGTTAGTAAGTATTGCTCTTTTCTGACATAATTTATTGGCGGATATTTTCATCTAGGGTATTTTTTCGATTATTTTAGAGTGAAAAAGGCACAATGTTTACGAAAAGAGCCTTATAAAAAAACGCTGACCCCTCTTTTAGAGGATGTCAGCGTTTTTTTATTTTGTTTCATTATGCCAGATTAAAGCTACGGTACCTTCACCAGCATGAACGGCGATAGCTGAACTTATTTCCCCTACGACAATGTTCATCTGAGGGAATTGTTCTTCAATTTTTTTCTTGAACTCTAAAGCCTTATCTAATACATTCCCATGCATAATTTGTACTTCAGTTATCTTGTGCTTATCAGCAGCTTCTGCTATTAACTCGATCATTCTATTCGAGGCTTTTTTCTCTGAACGAACTTTTTGGAATAGGTCGAACTCACCAGTTGTTTTAATTGTGATAATAGGTTTGATTTGAAGTAGATTACCTAATAAAAAAGCAGTTTTTGACATTCTACCGCCTTTATGAAATTGGTCTAAACTGCCTAATAAAATGTATTTCTCTGAATTTAATGCTTCTTCACGCAATATTGCTGCGATCTCTTTGTGATTATCCATAGTCTTTGCTAACTCAATACCTTTGTAAAGCAAAGTGGTAATGGTGTATGACATTGATAAAGAATCAACAACTTCTCCATCTAACTCAGCCATTTCCATCCCTGACCTTGAACTGTCAACTGTACCGCTTAATTTACCGGATACATGGACTGCTATTACTTGATCATACTCCGATTTAAGTTTCTCATAAAGCTCAGCAAATTTCCCAACTGGAGGCTGAGATGTTTTTGGGACCTCCTTAGAAGTATTAATCCTTCTATAGAGTTCTTCTGTTGTTAAGTCTACTCCATCCTCGAATGTGCGATCAGGAAAAATAATCGCTAAAGGCATTACATAGACATCTGGATTGTTTTCTAATTCCTTCGTTATATAAGCTGTACTATCTGTAACCCACGCAATTTTTTTAGTCATAGTTCAATCCCTTTTTTTCTTTAGATTTTTGCAAACAAGATGTAATTATACTCACCTAATTTTTTATTAGTAGGTAATATATACAAGTAATAATATGCTCCTATCAATTGTACCTTAACGGTAGTTTCTTGAATATATGATAGGTGTCATATATTGTTCATAAAACAGGATAGGACATGAAATCAAAATGTTGAAGTATATAATACATAACACAAAAAAGATGTTTCAGAGCTCATTATTAAGGTTATCTTAACAATGAAAGGGATAAATTGTTTCAATTTCTACTAAATTATATTATTTATCATTTGATAATAATTATAATTTATGTTACGATTAATTTATCAAAGATGTTAGGGAGTGTTTTACACATGGCAAATGAAAAATTGGTTAGTTCACTGAATTCACAATTAGCAAATTGGAACGTACTATTCACGAAGTTACACAATTACCATTGGTATGTTACTGGTCCTGAATTCTTTACGTTACACACGAAATTTGAAGAATACTACACAGAGGCAGCAACATACATTGACTCAATTGCAGAGCGCATCTTGACCATTGAGGGGAAACCACTTGCTACGCTTAAAGAGTATTTAGCAGCTTCCTCAATTGAAGAAGCTACTAGTAAAGAAGAGGCAAAAGAAATGGTTGCTATTCTTGCAGCAGATTTTGAAAAAGTGATTGCACAGTCAAACGAAACAATTGCGCTTGCAGAAGAAGCTGGCGATGAGTCAACTGCCGATATGTTTATTGGAATAAAAACCTCACTTGAACAACATGTCTGGATGTTAAAAGCATATTTAGGATAATAAAAAAACTGGTGTTCCGAAATGGAGTACCAGTTTTTTCGTGTTATTAATAGGCTCTTTTCGTAAACATTGTGGCTTTTTTATCTTAAAATAATCAAAAAAATACCTTAGATGAAGATATCAGCCAATAAATTATGTTAGAAAAGAGCAGTACTTACTAAATTAGTAGTAAATTCTTAGGTAGTTTGTGTAAAAATCTGTCTTTTGGGATTTTTACTAAAGCAACAAACTTTGCGAAAACAGCCTTTTAAAAATCTTATAGTCCTACGTACTGTAAATATAATACAATGAGGATGAGAGTTTCTTAAGAAGAGGGGTAAACAAAAATGAGAAAATGGGCTCCAATCATAGTAATAAGCTGTTTATTACTTTTTTTTATTTGGTGGAATAGTGAAGCGCCGGTAGGAGGAGGAGTTTATCCTGAGAAACAGGTTGGAGTTGAGTTGCTAGTAGTAGAAGAAGGAAGCCTTCTTGTTCCAATGACTCTACCTGTACGTTGGATCAAAACATACCCATGGGAACAAACGCCAGTACTAAATGAAATAAGTCTTTTTGATGAAGAAGGAAATATTATATCAGCTATTGGTGGTGAATATAAATTACGAATTCCTCACGAATACGATTGGTATGATAGAAATATTCAAGGCGAAATAGAGCTTTACTTAAATGGCGCTAGCTTTGCAGAAGAAGGCAGTATTTCTACTACTACACTAAAGGATTCGGTAAATACAATGTATTCTCTTAATCGTATTTCATTAGTAAATAATCAAAAGCGGCGGAATTTTCCTATAGACAATAACTATCAGTACCACCTAAAACCAGAAATAGGTATTGAAAAGCTGTGGGAGATGCAGGGCCTCATGTATTTCTTCCTTGATCAAAATTTTGATACTCCAAACGGTTTTTTGATTACTCTTACTGGAAAGCCAGGTCATTCTTTAGAGGAGATAGGATTTTGGTTACCGGGGATGCCTCCAAATTATTTTGAAGAGCATGTTCAATATAACTATACTAGCAATACTGATCAATACAACAATAGCTCAGAAGATTTTGTAGGTGAAAATCTATTCTTTCCAGAAACTCTAGAAGAGCGTAGCATGGTAATATACTTTCCATTTACACCAGAAATGATAGATGCGGCAGGTGATAGTTTACTTAGGTTAATGCCTTATTTTCATTTAAGAAACGAAGTAGGGGAAAGCTACTTTACCGGAGGATACGGGTCTATCGGTCCCCTAGATCGTACTATATCTTGGGGAGAATTTATCTATAAACCTGATAAAAAACACTAATCCAATTAGTGTTTTTTATTTTGACACAAAAAAAGTTAGTGTACTAACTATTTTTTGTGGTATATTATAGTTAGTGTACTAACTAATAAGGATGGAGGTGAGAGATATGAATACTGGCTACTTAATTCAGCTTTCAGCAAAATTGATGAAGAACAATTTACAGAAGCGATTAGATGAAGAAAATTTTACTGTTTCACAGCTTGCGGTAATAAAAGATTTACAAATGCAACAAGAAAGTGGAGCCCCACTCGAACGGTTTACAGCAGTATCAATTGCCGAACGTTTAGATATGGATAAACCAACCGTCTCAGGAATAATTAATCGCTTGGTTGAAAAAGGGTTTGTTGAAAAACTATCACATCCTACGGACAAAAGGGCTCAGGTTATTGCTTTAACAAATGAAAGTGTAGTAATCTTGCCGAAGCTTGAACAAGTAAGTAATGAAACTATTGAAGCATCCTTAAAGGGATTTAGTGACATAGAAAAAGATAAACTAAATTCGTATTTAATAAGGCTTATTTCAAATTTGAGAGGAGATTAGTCTGACATGGGG
The DNA here is from genome assembly GCF_004116265.1 of Anaerobacillus alkaliphilus. Classification (NCBI taxonomy): domain Bacteria; kingdom Bacillati; phylum Bacillota; class Bacilli; order Caryophanales; family Bacillaceae; genus Anaerobacillus; species Anaerobacillus alkaliphilus. The sequence continues at coordinate 65,777 of NZ_QOUX01000042.1, forward strand.
AAAATCTTAGTTACAGGGGCAACAGGGAATATTGGTAAGTATGTTGTTGAAAACCTTTTAAAGTGTGGGGTAAGTGTCAGGGCAGCCGTGTTTGAGATAGAAAAGAATGATTTAAGCTGCGAGACGGTTGAGTTTGATTTTCTAAAAAGAGAAACCTTTGCGGGGGCACTTGAAGGTGTTGATCGTGTTTTCTTAGTAAGGCCACCACAACTAGCAAACCCCAAAAAAGATATGCGACCATTTTTAGAAGAAGTCGCAGCAAGAGGGATTAAGCAGGTCGTATTTGTTTCCTTATTAGGAGTGGAGAAAAATCCAGTTGTACCACATCGGAAAATTGAAGATATGATCCTGGAGTTTTCCATTCCGTATACATTTTTAAGACCTGGATTTTTTATGCAAAACTTAAGTACCACTCATGCAATAGAAATAAAGGATCGAAATGAAATTTTTGTACCCGTTGGTAATGCGAAGACAAGTTTTATTGATACAAGAGATATTGGTGCAGTTGCAGCACAATGTTTTCTTCATGAAAAACACCTCAATAAAAGTTACTCACTTACAGGTAATGAAGCTATTGATTATTATCAAGTAGCAAATACACTATCAGGCGTTCTTTGTAGGAAAATAACATATAAAAATCCTGGATTACTAAATTTCAGGAGGAAGACAATAAATCGAGGAATAAAAAAAGAGTATGCAAACGTTATGACGATGCTGTATTTACTCACTAAAATGGGAACTGCAAAAAAAGTTACCCATGATGTTGAGAACATCCTTGAAAGAAAACCAATATCATTTGAGCAGTTTGCCATAGACCATAAAAATGTATGGCTGTGAAGGAGGAGTATTAACTTGTATAAAAATAAATTTACCTCATATTTAAAAACGGGCTTGTTTGCAGCAAGTATTACTGCTTTGGTTGCTGTTGTTTCATTTTTACTTTCTAGTTATCTATTTAATTTCCCTGTTGAAATCATTGGAGAAAGCAGGGATACCTTATATTTAGTTTTGATTGCTGGGGTTTCTTTCATTGCTGTATTTATTAGTTCAATCATCTTTTATTTCTTACAAAGGTTTACACGTAAACCTCTGGTATATTTTATTCTAATTGTTATTTTAGGTCTTATTGGTAATGCAGTTTTGGCCGAAAATGATTTGTTGCAACAATACAAAATGACTGCACATATTATTCATCTTATTGTGGCGGGTTTAGCCATTCTTCTGGTTCCACAATTCTCTAGAAAAAAACAGAGCTGACAATTGTCAGCTCGTTTCATTTAGAATATTATAGCGGCCTACTTGAAGCTTGCGGTATACTTCATGAATGATCAGTTCATTAACCTTTGGATGTTTTATCTTATAGGTACTAATTTTTTTGTAGGTCTCTAAATTAATATGACCTTCTTTCAATAACTTATCAAGAACTGGGCTACGGTAGTTATCAATTGATAAATAAGCCAAAGTTATTTTCTTACCATCTGTAGTAAGATTAACACTTATACCTTTTAAGTCTGGATAAAGAAAGGAACTATAGTCATAGGTAATGTAAATTTGTTCTTTTTTGACATTTTTAATGTGTGGTACATTACTTGGCAGCTTAATTAAGTAGACCATCTGTTCGAAAGAAAAACTCATTTTTTCAATAGCATAAGGGTACTTTTTTTCAAAACGACTGGCTGTTACTCGCATCGCCAAGTGATAGAAGTATTGATTTGTAATCACTACTGTTGTAAAGAATAGGACGATGCTACTGATAACAATTAGTTCAGACATAGCTTTTGTCCCCCTTAAATAGCTCTACCCGATTTTTGCCTGCATTTTTTGCTTTATACAAGGCATTATCTGCAGCTTCAATTAGTTGTAGAATGCTTTCAAACTCAATATTTTGGGTTGAGGCTACTCCAACACTTACGGTTAATGTTCCTGTTGGTTGTAACTCTTCATTAGGGAAAATAGCAATCTCGATATTTTCACGGATTCTTTCCCCAACAAGCAATGCTTTTTCCTCTGAAGTATTAGGGAGAATAACAACGAATTCTTCCCCACCAAATCGAAAAGCCAAATCCTGGTCTCTAACTGAGCTCTTTACAATTTGAGAAAGTTTGGTTAACACTTCATTTCCGAGTAAATGGCCATTCGTGTCATTGTAATGCTTAAATGAGTCAATATCAAAGATAATAATTGATAAAGGTTCCTGAGCTTCTTTGGAATCAGTAAAATATTTGTTTGAATATAATTCAAAGGAACGCTGGTTTAACAAGCCAGTCAGGTTATCGTTTAAAGCCATCATTTCAATCTGCTTATATAAATTCGCCTGTTCAATTGCAATGGCAGCTTGGTTCGCTAAGGGAATAACACTATCAATATCATCTTCGGTAATTGGCTGGTTGTTAACAATATTATCAATGATAAGTACGCCAATTTGGTTCCCTTGATTCAAAAGAGGAATGATAGCAAACGCTTGCATTTGAAAGTAGTTATAAAATAATTGTTGAGCAAAATCCTTTTCATCAATGGCTTGTACATTGTATGGTACTCCCTCGCGGAGTGCTTTTTCTAGTACATTATCATTATCTAAATTGATTGAAATAGATTTAATTAAGGCATTCAATTCAGGATCAATCGATTCCTTATCATAATTAAGCTTAATCAGATCCAATAACTTTAGATTACTCGCTGCGAGTCGTTCCCATGTACCAAAGCCTTCATTAGCATTCATAGGGCCAATTCCCATAATCCCGTTTAGCTGATTATTGTCAGATGACTTTAAGAAAATCATCGCACGGTTGAAGCCAAGTCCATGACCAGCAGTTACAGAAATTAAAATAATTTGCAGTAGTTTATCGAGTTGGAGTGTTTGTTGCATCGATAAGCTTATTTCTCTAAATACATCGAGTTGTTTAGACTGTTTCAATAGAGTGGTTAACGATTGCTGACTTTTCTTATCCTTTGTAAAGTAGAACTCGGCCACTAAGCCTATGAAGCTAGCAAAAATAAGATAGCTAATGAGTAAATATAAATTAATTTCATTATTAATAGTAATTGCAAGCCAGCTTATGATGGCAAATACAATAGCTCCTTTTAGTTGAAGTGAATACGCTGCAATTAAGATAATGAGAAAGATTGTCCATGCAGTGTTAGTAGAATTAAAAAGTAGGCTATATGTTTTTACCAGTACTAATGATAACGTTATCAAGATAAACTTATTCGTCACGTCATTGACATGAAAACGAACAAAGTTAGCTATAACTCCAGCCAGAATGGCGGTAAACAGTAGAACTAGAAATGGACTCATTTCTTTCACCCACCTTGTTGTATTTCACTTCTTACTTAAGTAGTGGAACTATACTCCTATTCTAACTTAAAAGTTGCTATAAATACAGTTATTTTCCGATAGAAAAAGGATAACCCCTGAAGGGTTATCCTTAGCCATTCACAATTTCTCCACCATTAACATGAATGACTTGTCCGGATACATAAGAAGAATCGTTAGATGCTAAATAAACATAAGCTGGAGCCAATTCAAAAGGCTGTCCTGCTCGTTTCATTGGGGTATTGCTTCCAAAGCTAGCAACTTGAGTTGCTGGGAATGAAGCAGGTATGAGTGGGGTCCAGATTGGACCTGGAGCTACACCATTCACACGAACACCCTGCCCAACAAGCTGCATTGATAAAGACCTTGTAAAAGTAACCATAGCTCCTTTTGTGGAAGAGTAGTCAACGAGCTGTTCATGTCCATGATAAGCCGTAACAGAAGTGGTATTTATAATGGAGCTTCCTTGTTTTAAGTGAGGTAGAGCTGCTCTAACAAAATGAAAGCATGAAAAGATATTGATCCGAAACGTTCGTTCTAATTGATCTGGAGTAATATTTTTAATGTTATTTTGGACGACTTGATAGGCTGCATTGTTCACCACAATGTCTAGTTGTCCAAATTGCGCCACCGTATCCTCAATCATTTTTGTACAAGTCGCTTCTTCAGCAATATCCCCTTGTAAAAGTAAGCATTTAGTACCTTTAGCCTCAACTAACTGTTTTGTTTCTTCTGCATCTACAGTCTCATCGAAATAGCCGATGGCAATATTAGCACCTTCTTTGGCAAAAGCAATAGCAACAGCCCGACCAATACCACTATCACCACCAGAGATAAAGGCAACTTTCCCTTTTAACTTACCACTACCGATATAAGCGGGATCATCAAAGATAGGACGAGGGTTCATCTCAGCTTCGATACCAGGCTGTTTTGACTGATGTTGTGGTGGAAAAGACGTTGGTAAATTGTTCATAAAAAAACTCCCTTATGTAATTAATTGTCTGACAGTAAGTAACCTGTGTTAAGGGAGGTAATTTTATACAAGTTAAAGCCTTATCGCTTCGCCAGTTTTTGCTGACTCATAAATGGCATTGACAATTTTCTGTAGAATGAGTCCTTGATGAGGAGTACTTTCTGGCATAGTGTTTGTTAAGCAACAATTAACAAAATCTCTAATTTCTTTTTCATGAAAACTGTAATTCGGAAGAAATGCTGGTGACACATCAATTAAGGTGTCGTGTTTTTCTTGAAAAATCTTTAAAGGGAACACGTCTGCTCCACCTTGGTCTCCTATGAGGCTCACTTGCATCACATCTTTTTCTTCAACGTTGGCAGCAAAAGCAGCTTCTAATAGTAAAGTTGAGCCGTTTTTGAAAGTAATCATGGCATTGGCCATATCTTCAACGGAAAAATTCTCCCAATCCCATTTCCCTAACAATCCAACCCCTGATCTTTGACCGATCTTAGCATAGGTTGTTCCCAGTACTGTATGTGGTTCTGGATAGCCCATTAAATAGAGAGCCGTGTCTAGCATATGAACTCCGATATCAATGAGTGCTCCACCACCCTGCAATTCTTTATTTGTAAAAACTCCCCATCCGGGTATTCCTCTGCGACGAACGGCTGTGGCCTTTGCGGAGTAAATCTCACCTAACTCATTAGCATTAATAAATTTCTTTAGTGTTATCACTTCTGGTGAGTATCTGTAATGAAAGGCATAAAACAGGATTTTGCCTGCATTTTCGGCGGCTTTTTCCATTTGCAATACTTCTTCAACAGTAATAGCTGGTGGTTTCTCACAGAGTACATGGCAGCCTTTATGTAAGGCAGCAATAGTTTGTTCAGCGTGAAATTTATTAGGAGTACAGATACTTACAGCATCTAAATCAACTTCGTTCAGCATGTCTTCGTAGTTTTCAAAAACATAAGGGATTGAAAAGGTTTTTGCACATTGTTCAGCCTTATCGTAATGATGATTAGCTACAGCAACTACTTCTACATTATTGCATTTTTGATAATTTGGAATATGAGCGCCTTGGGCAATAGCACCTGTACCGATAATTCCAACTCTTAATTTTTTCATTAGCCAACCTCCTTGATGCAATTTATTTTAGTACTTGGAAATAACTATAATATGTAAAATCTAAGGGAGCAAATCGAATGCATGTATTAATCACAGTGATGACCATATTAGCCATTTTGATCCGTGGCGATTATCGAAATTGGAAAGAATATCATACAACGATGCTTTATATAGCTGTTGGCAATCTTATGTATAATTTTTTGTGTGCAAACTATTTATTATGGAAGTTTAATCCTGATATTTTATCGAATCATACTCTTTCTGAAGTAGTCTACACTCTAATTGTTTTTCCAGGAACGGTGTTAATGTTTTTATCAAAGTATCCGAATACTCCTAAAAGAATATTTTATCATTATGTTACTTGGATAGGTGTTTATGTTGGGTTTGAGATTGTATTTCTTATGGTTGATAAAATATTTTATCAACATAATTGGCACTTAGGTTGGTCTGCCCTTTTTGATTGTGTGATGTTTCCAATGTTACGATTGCATTATAAAAACCCTATTTTAGCGTATGTATTATCAATTCCGATAGCTTTGTTTTTAATATGGTACTTTGACGTTCCAGTTCATATTCCAATGGAGAACCGTTTGGATTATACGCCAAACTAACCTAACAAAAGACTAAAGAGGCCATTCGTCTTCTTTTTTTAAAAAACACTTGCAATATGCAAATATAAGTTTTATACTAACGTTAAAGAAACTTGCAAATTACAAATATTGAAGAAGGTGCTCACTCTTGGAGAACGTAAGAGAACTGTTTCAAATTCTAACAAGAAGGTTTGGCTTTTTAAATAAAAATTGTTGTTCGGTTGGAAAATTTGAAATCTCTATTATTCATAGTCATATATTGTTTGAAGTTGAAAGAAGGAAACGAGCTTCTATGCAAGAAGTTGCTGAAGCTCTTGGAACTGACATTACTACATTCTCAAGGCAAGCTCAAAACTTAATTAAAATGGGTTTGTTAGAAAAAACACCGCACGAAGAAGACCGTCGGGTCCAATTATTATCATTAACAACAGAAGGAAACTTTGTGACAGGAGCAATTGATCAGCAAATGAAAGCCAATTTCGAAGAGATCTTTTCTCATTTAAAAGCAGATGAACGAGCTATGGTTATTCAATCAGTCAAGTTGTTAAATGACGCAATGGCTAAATCATCAAGTTGCTGTCAATCAAACATGTTCTAAGCTGGAAGTATATCCAGCTTTTATAAAAGTTAATACTTGCATTTTGCAAATATATTAAATTGGAGGAATTGGTTTATGGAACACTTTATTAGTTTTTTACTGTTAGCATTGGAATTAACATTTTTATTTTTAGGAATCTCGTTGTTAATTAATCTATTAAAAGGCTTTATCCCATTTGAAAAGCTCGAAAAATACCTCAGTGGAAGCAACCCAATTATCGGTGTAAGTGCTGCTATATTATTAGCATTTGTAACTCCGTTTTGTTCATGTTCAACAATCCCAGTAATTGTTAATCTGTTACAACAAAAGGTACGTTTCGGTATTGTTATGGTGTTTCTGTTTGCGTCACCGGTATTAGATCCTACAATTATTACATTGATGGGAGTTCTATTAGGGCCAAAAGTAGCAATCTACTACACTATTATTACTGCAGTTTTAGCAGCAGTAATTGGTCTTACATTAGAGAAACTAGGATTTGAGAAATACGTTAAGAAAGTGGTCATGACAGGTTATGAGCCAACAGAGAAACGGTTTAGCTTGAAAGAGAGTTTGAAAGAAACATTAGCATTAATGAAAACTGTTTATCCTTATATCATCATCGGGGCAGGGATAGGTTCTATTATTAAAGGGTTAGTACCCACAGAGTTTATTGCTACTTACTTTGGTGGCGATGCATGGTGGTTAGTTCCTATTGCAGCAGTGGTTGGGATCCCATTGTATATTCGCCTATCTACTATGATACCAATCTCGCAAATATTAGTAGTAAAAGGAATGGCACTTGGACCTGTAATGGCATTAATGATCAGCTCAGCAGGTGCCAGTCTACCTGAAATTGCCTTGTTAAATTCAATTTTTCAAAAGAAACTAGTAGCTGCATTTATTGGGTCTGTTATAACCCTAGCAACATTCTCAGGGCTGCTATTTTATATGATCTAGAGGAGGTGACAATCATGAGTTTATTTAAAAAGATTTTTGCTGCAAAAGATGATAGTGCAAAAAAAGAACAGTCATGTTGCCAAGTGAAGATAGTGGAAGTGAAAGATGTGGCGAAGAAATAGCTTACATTTAAAACCGGGCATAGGTTAGTGCCCGGTTTTTTCATTTACCAGGAGAATTATGTAGGTGAGAAGAGTCTTGCTGGGCATTTACCATTTACTAGGAGAATTCTGCAAGTGAGAAGAGTCTTGCTACGCTCGTTTACCATATATTAGGAGAATTCTGTAAGCGAGAAGAGTCTTGCTGCGCCTATTTACCATATGTTAGGAGAATTCTGTAACCGAGAAGAGTCTTACTGCGCTCATTTACCATTTACTAGGAGAATTCTGTAAGCGAGAAGAGTCTTGTTGCGCCTATTTACCATATATTAGGATAAGTGTGTAAGTGAGAAGAGTCTTGCTGCGCCTACTTACCATATGTTAGGAGAATTCTGTAAGCGAGAAGAGTCTTGCTGGGCCCATTTACCATATATTAGGATAATCGTGTAAGCGAGAAGAGTCTTGCTACGCTCATTTACCATATATTAGGATAATTGTGTAAGCGAGAAGAGTCTTGCTACACATATTCACCATTTATTAGGAGAATTATGTAAACGAGAAGAGTCTTCTGCGCTTATTTACCAAATACTAGAGGGGGGGCATGCAACCGAGAAAAGTTACGGTGACACCTATATTCATGGTTGAATAATGTACCGTACACTATAGAAAATACGTATACCTACTATGGTTTACTTTATGCAAATTAGCAGAAAGAAACGTAGTAATTGTTCTCTTAGAGTCAATAATTTGGCACCAATTAAATATATTGTCAATTGATATTCTCTTTTCAGGAAAAAGTACCCTAAACTCCTCCACACTCCTCAACACAGCCTTTGCAGCCATCTCTTTATGATTACAAACTGTACAAACGACTAACTTATTGACATAAAGAACCTGAAACGACGAACACTTCTCGCAAGTTATTCCCTTTTTTAATTGTTCATAGCTATATAAGGGGAGCCGTTTATAGGGTGAGTCTACGATATGGAGGGAGTTTAACTGGCTGTCTAGCTTATAGTCTCTTTCTCTAGGAGTGAGAGTATTTGTCTTGATTTTATCCAACATGCGATTGATCTGACTCGGGTAAATAATAGGTAGATTTGTTGGGGCTTGATAGAGATAGAACTCGGGGTTCACGAATACTACATAGGCTTCGATCGTGCATTGAAAACCATTCTGCTGGAGTAGTTTTCTAAGAAGGGTTTCACTTCGCTTTAATTGGAGAACGGGATCTTGGATCTCTATGCCATTCCGTACATACCACTTATCAGCTTTAATTACATAATCGCCTTCAAAATTTTTTACTTCAAACATATAAACTGGGTCGGGAGATATGACTAATGAGTCAATTTGGAAGGTGGTGTTGTTGCACTCTAGTAATAAGTCACTTAAAACTAGAAATTTGTTGGGGAGTTTTCTTTCTAACCAACTGTCAAAGATTAATTCTCCTGCATATCCCTTTTCTAGGCTTGCTAAGTGTAGGAGATCTTTTTCAGACAAAATCATCCGCTTATTCAAGTATCTTAAAATTATTAATTCTGTCGATTCATGGCGAGGTTTACTGAACATATTCATTACATCACCTCACTAACTAATTTGATTTCATTGTAAAAAAGTACGATTAACAAGTCAATCATTAATTACTCCACTTGATCAACGTTCCTTTACCGTATTTGATATAGAAACTACTAGCTTTACTATTGGAGCTTCTGATCGATTGATTGAAATCGGGGCAGTCTATGTTGAAAATTTAACAGTGACAGATAAGACTTTTCAGACGTATGTCAACCCAAAACGCGCTCTTCCTGAAACTATCGTTGAATTTACGGAATTTCCTAGGTGATGCGCTAACAACTGCTCATCTTTTCTGTGAGATCATGTATCATAAGAGGAAAAAAGACGTTAGGAGATTTACTCCAAGTTAGTAACCATAACCGGATCTTGCTATTTTAGATTGGTATATTTTTCTTTAAAAAACAAACACTACCTTTGTTATCTCATTTTTAGGAGGGGCAATGATGAAGCGTAGTGTTTTCTTGTTTTTATGTGTTTGCTTACTAGTATCAAATGTTACTCAAGTGTTAGCCGACTCTCAAGTCAATCAGGAAAAACTTGACCAGTACTTGTCTAGTTTAGATTGGACGATTGGCGATCTTGAGGAATATCTTAGTTTTTTTAATTCTTCTATCGAGGATTATGAGTCATATGAAGAGCTTATAGCTGATTTAGGAAGTCCAATTACTAACGATAATCTAAATGAGCTACTAGGGAAATATGATTTAAGCTATAACGACCTTGAAATTTTGTTAGCTGAATATGGCGAGTCGTTAGATGATTATACATTTATCGAGGATTTAGAGTTAGATGTTCAATTTCTTTTGAAAAATCGTGAAGATTTTTCAATTGTAAATGACTTTTTATCTCTCTTTGGTCTAACAGAAGCTGAGATGAAAAATCTATTTGATCATTTTGCAAAAGAGGTAGATCAAAATCTTGTAGACAATATCCTTCAGTCTCTTGAGGCAATGTCTTATATGCAAGGAGTTGAAGAACTGTCAGAACTTGAGCAGGAAAATCTATTTACTCTTTGGAATGAGATGCTTACTGCGTTGCAGGTTGATGCGAGATTTTACCTTGTGAAAGATGATGCCATGACTCCTATCGAGCTTGAAAATATATCTAAGGAAACGTTAGAGGGACATAGTTTGTACATGGCTCTCCATAACTTGGAAGGGGACGTATTAGCAACCCTAGTATTCAGTGAAGAAATGCTTTACACCCATTTAATGTACGAATCATTAGAACAACTAGCTGTAATTGCTAACCTTGCAGATGAATATCAAGAAATGTTATTTGCATCAAGGCTTCCGATAACAGCGGGTCACTTCGTAAGAAATATTCTTTTAAGCTTCTTGTTTATTCTAGCCGGGCTTACTACGTTACTGGCAGTAAGAAGGAGAGTTAACGTTTGATTACTTCAAAACAAAGTAAGAAAATGGGGCTCGTTCTTGTAGGAACAATTCTAATTATTTTTGGATTATATGTGCTACTGTTTAATGTTTTTCTGATCTATAAAGGGATGAATGCCGTTGAAAGAGCAACTGTAATTGAGGCTAGCAATGTTTCAGAAAAAATAGTAGAAGTAAGCGAAAAAAAAATAATTCCTAAAACTTCACCACCTGTTGTAGGTGAGGAAATTGGAAAGCTAATCATCCCTAAGCTAAATGCCTCGATCCCAATTTTTCATGGTACTGCTGAAGACCAGCTTATAGAAGGAGTGGGTCATGTGGTGGGAACTGCTCTACCTGGTGAAGAGAATAACTCGGTGTTATCAGGACATCGCGATACGGTTTTTCGTAAGCTAGGTGAAGTGACAAAAGGGGATATCCTCACAGTAGAAAACCTTAATGGTATCTTTACTTATAAAGTCAGAAAGGTACGAATCGTCGAGGCAGATGACCAAACTGTCATTGTTCCAAAGCGAAAGCCGACATTAACACTTAGTACATGCTATCCATTTACCTATATAGGTTCAGCTAAGCAAAGGTTTGTTTTAGTTGCAGATCTATTGAAGTCAAATATGAAACGAATGTAAAAGAAAGTTCACTTCAAATCCAGAAGTGAGCTTTTTGCTAGTTAAAATAATTATTGACACAAAGTTTTGAATGGTGTTAATATTAAAACGCAATCAACAATATGAAAATTTTGGAAAGGGAGGGTTAACGATGATTCGTATCAGAAAAGCAAACAAATTTAATTTCATACTTGCTAAAGTGACCCACCTGGATTCTTTAAAGTAACCTTACTTTTTAGTTATACAGTTAAGCGTGTGTCACATTACTGTGGCATGCGCTTTTATATTTAGATTCCTAAATATAGATATACTCTTATTATGTATTAGAGCACGCCGCTATATAGTTGGTGTGCTTTTTTATTTCGGGTATTAACACCTATGGTGATAATATAAATATTTTTTGGAGGGATGTTGTTATGGAACAATTAATGCAACTCATTTTGATATTTGAGGAGAAGGTAAAGAATTCACCGAAAGAAGAGCTGGAGAGTGGTTAGCTACTCTTCAAAGCTCCCTAAAAAGAAAGGGGATGAACCCATTTGTTCTCAGTATTAACGAAACTCAGTTGGTTTTTTAAAGAAAATTGGCAACGATATGCAATTGCCATAGGATTTCTTACAATTGTTAATGTCCTTGAAGTAATACCGCCTAAACTAATCGGTATCTCAATTGACTCCATTCATCAAGGAACACTAACAAGGGAAAGTCTAATCCAATTACTATGCATCTTTGGGCTATTAATAATTGTTATTTATTTTATGTCATATGTTTGGTTAAACAAGTTATTTGGTGGTGCTTTCTTATTAGAAAGAACCTATCGTTCTAAGATGATGAAGCATTTATTTAAGATGACTCCAACATTTTTTGAAAAAAATCGTACAGGTGATTTAATGGCGAGAGCTACGAATGATTTAAAAGCCGTTTCCCTTACCGCAGGGTTTGGAATTTTAACATTAGTAGATTCGACTCTGTTTTTGGTCATTATTCTATTTACGATGGGTATTCTAGTGAGCTGGAAACTCACCTTGGCCGCGCTATTGCCTTTGCCAATTATGGCAATACTTATGAAAATTTACGGAAAAGCAATTCATGAGCGATTTACAAAAGCACAGGATGCGTTCGGAGATATGAATGATCAGGTGTTAGAGTCAATTGCAGGTGTCCGAGTTGTGCGTGCTTATGTTCAAGAAGGGCCAGATGAAAAACGATTTAAGGATGTAACAGATGATGTTCTACACAAAAATATAGCTGTTGCAAAAATTGATGCCTTATTTGAACCAACAATAAAAATATTAGTAGGTCTTAGTTATTTAATTGGCTTAGGGTACGGTGCCTACCTCGTTTTCCAAAATGAGATTACGTTAGGAGAACTTGTAGCGTTTAATATTTACCTTGGAATGCTCATATGGCCAATGTTTGCGATTGGTGAGTTAATTAATATTATGCAAAGAGGGAATGCCTCTTTAGATCGTGTTACAGAAACGTTGACCTATGAACCAGACGTTCAGGAAGGGAATGATTTAGTGGCAATTTCCCAGCCTGAGACGATTACGTTTTCTAATGTAACATTTCGTTATCCAAGCTCTCAGGTTGATAACTTAAAAGAAATACATTTTACTCTAGAACCAGGTCAAACGCTAGGAGTTGTAGGGAAAACTGGTAGTGGTAAAACAACTCTACTTAAACAGTTACTAAGGGAATATCCAATTGGAAAAGGCACTATCACTGTATCAGGCATCTCTCTTGAAAAGATTGATATGAGGTCTTTGAAGAGCTGGATCGGTTATGTGCCCCAAGAGCAAATTCTTTTCTCGAAAACAGTGAAAGAAAATATCATGTTTGGACGTGAAACAGCTAGCGAGCATGAACTTTATCGGGTACTAGAACTTTCAAGCTTTAGAAATGACATTGCTACATTACCAAAAGGGTTAGAAACTCTTGTTGGTGAAAAAGGCGTTTCACTATCAGGCGGACAGAAACAAAGGATATCGATTGCAAGGGCACTGCTTGTTAATCCAGACATACTCATTTTGGATGACGCTATGTCAGCGGTAGATGGAAAGACAGAAGCAAAAATAATTGAGAATATTCGCCGTGAACGCGGTGGAAAAACAACCTTTATTTCAACTCATCGTTTATCGGCTGTTAAACATGCAGATTGGATTTTAGTTTTAGAAGATGGTCAAGTAATTGAAGAAGGAACACACGAGCAATTACTTAACAATCATGGTTGGTATAAAGAACAATTTGAACACCAGCTTCTAGACGACCGCACCAATGAAGGGCAGGTGAACTAAATGAACGTAAGTAAACGTTTATTTCAATACGCACTTACTTATAAAAAGTCGATTTTGGTAGCATTAGCTTTACTGACATTCGCTGTGGCTGCCGAGTTAACCGGTCCATTCATTGCTAAAAAAATGATTGATACCCATATACTTGGGGTAGAACTTCCATGGTATGAAACGAATGCTAGTGAAGATACTGTTCAGTTTCAAAATCGTTATTTTATTAGAGAAGATAGAATAAAAGATCACGAATTGATGAATGAAATTCGTTTATTACAAGTAGATAGAGTTTATTACTTTATTGATGAATCAGTTCTTTTTGATGGGAAAAGGGAAATAGCTGAGGGAGTACTTGTTATTACGAATCAAGGACGAGAAGCCAGTTACTTTTCTGAACCGCTCTCGAGTGCTGAAGCATTTGCGTTTTTTGAGCCAGAAATACCAAGTTTGGTAAAGTTAATGGGTCTCTACTTTGGATTAATTTGTCTTGCAGCTCTATTTCATTATGGGCAAAAGTATTTATTACAAGTATCTGCAAATAAAATTATCCAGAAGATGCGTTCAGATGTTTTTACCCACATCCAAGAATTACCAGTTAGTTATTTTGATCGACTTCCAGCAGGGAAAATTGTTTCAAGAGTTACAAATGATACAGAGGCAATTCGCGAGTTATATGTGACAGTCTTAGCAACATTTTTTACATCAATTATTTATATGGCGGGGATTTACATTGCCTTGTTCTTATTAGATGTAAAGCTAGCTCTTATCTGCTTAGTTATGGTACCAATTTTAATTGTATGGATTAAATTTTACCGTAACTTCGCATCAAAGTATAATCACAAAATTCGCTCTGTCCTAAGTGAGATTAACGGTATGATCAATGAATCAATTCAAGGAATGCGAATTATTCAAGCGTTTGGTAAAGAGAAAAAATCAAATGACGATTTTGAAAAGCTTAATAAGGACCATTTTATGTTTCAAAGTAAATTATTAAAGTTAAATTCTTTGACTTCACACAATTTGGTTGGTGTGTTCCGTAATCTAGCTTTTGTCGCTTTAATCTGGTATTTCGGTGGGGCTTCCCTTGGAATTGGGACGGTGATCTCATTAGGTGTTCTATATGCTTTTGTAGACTACTTAAATCGCCTTTTTCAGCCAATCTCTCAACTAGTTAATCAATTATCCCAGTTAGAACAAGCACGTGTGGCTGGAGAAAGAGTTTTTGAATTATTAGATGAAAAAGGAGAAAAAGTCTCAAGTAAAACTCTGCCAAGGTATAAGGGAAATGTTTGTTTTGAAGATGTCTCATTTGCTTATTATGAGGAGGAGTTTGTACTAAAAAACATTTCTTTTGAAGCGAAACAAGGTGAGACAGTGGCTCTGGTTGGTCATACTGGATCAGGAAAAAGCTCAATTATGAATGTACTATTTCGCTTTTATGACCATAACAAAGGGAAGATCACCATTGACGACATCGATATCATGAGTATTTCAAAACAAGAGCTCAGGGAGCATATGGGGATTGTTCTTCAGGACCCTTTCCTATTTACTGGAACGATTGCCTCAAATGTATGTTTAAATGACCCAAGGATTACAAGAGCTCAAGTGGAAAAGGCAATTGAAGATGTAGGTGCAAACAAGTTGTTTAGTCGTTTTGAAAAAGGATTGGATGAACCAGTTATTGAGAAGGGAAGCACATTGTCTGCCGGAGAAAGACAGCTAATCTCATTTGCAAGAGCGCTTGCGTTTAATCCAGCAATCTTAATTCTTGATGAAGCAACAGCAAGTATTGATACAGAAACAGAAGCGATCATCCAAGAAGCACTAGAGGTGCTTAAACAAGGCCGTACAACATTTATTATTGCTCACCGTTTATCAACCATTAAAAATGCTGACCAAATTTTAGTGTTAGATGGAGGCAAGATTGTCGAAAGAGGTAGTCATCATCAGCTGATGGATCTTAAAGGAAAGTATTTCCAGATGTATCAGCTACAATTAGGTTTAAAAATGGAGACGGCAAAGGTTGTATAGATGTATATGAAAGGCTGTTTTCGCAACATTGTTTACGAAAAGAGCCATATGAAAAAACACGATTGAGGCCTAAGCTACTCAATCGTGTTTTTTTAATAGCTTTTGTACTTCTAGTAAGCTAATCCTACGCGACAATGGATATGTTTGTTGGAAGTTATTTGCTCAAATGTAAACTGGGCGGTATCTCCAACGGAAATCTTCTCTCCATCTATTGGTAAGTAGTCGACTTCATAGCGATAATTTCCAATAGCTTCTCCATCTGGCAAATAGGTCGGGCAGATCACAGTCCAATCTAAGGTTGAGGACTTTAATGTTTCGTAGGCAAGGCGATGGTCTTCGGCAGCTTGTGTCGCCCTGGGACTTCTTCGTCTAGTTTCAGTTGATTGATAGCGATAGAGAGAGGGACTAACTCTACTCTGAAGAATTCCTGCAGTGCCAACCGTAATAATTCGCTTAATTCCATAATATTTCATCGACTCAATGATGAATGGTATACTGCCTGATAATGTAGCCTTTCCATCTGTCCCAAGAGCACTCACGACTATATCTTGATTAGCCATGGCACTATGTATATCTTCCTTACGTAACACATTTCCTTCATGGACGGTTTTTGCCTGGTAAATTAACGTGGTGCGATCGCGAACAAATGCTGTTACTTCTTGGTTGTCAATATTCGCAAGTTTCAAAAATTCTGAGCCTACTCTTCCACTAGCTCCTAGTAATAATATCCTCAAGATAATTAATTCCCTTCATTCATTTCTCCATCCTACCATAATAAAAATTTATCTAAAACGCAATTATTGTGCTACAATATTGCCATTTTTTCTTCATACTTCCTCTATATTTTTTGTTTACGATATGAAAAAATGGAATTAGACCATTAGAAGTGAGTGATGAATGATGTATCAGCTATTTCAACAAATCAGTCATTTTTTTAGTGAGCCATTTATGAATGCTGCTTACGGAACAGAACATATCCCCCTATTGTCAGCATTGATGCTCGGGATTGTTGGGGCACTTGCTCCATGTCAGTTTACAGGTAATCTAAGTGCTATTACACTTTTTGGTAATCATTCACTACAAAAAAAAGCAGCATGGAATGAAACCATGTTTTTTATCTTAGGGAAGATCATTGCCTTTTCAAGTTTAGGTTTCATTGTCTGGGTATTAGGGACAGAATTTCAACAATCATTAATTGCCTATTTTCCTTGGATTAGGAAGTTGCTAGGTCCAATGTTGATAGTTATTGGGCTTTACCTAGTTGGTGTATTTACGATGCGTTGGACTTTTTCTTTATGGAAAAGGAAATCTGAAAAAGGAGGGAACATCGGGGCATTTCTTTTAGGTTTAAGCTTTTCACTAGGTTTTTGTCCAACGATGTTTATCTTGTTTTTTATTGTTCTTATGCCAATAGCAGTAGCAGTTCCTTACGGTGCAGTTATTCCAAGTATTTTTGCAATCGGAACGTCTATCCCACTACTTCTTTCCGTTTTCCTTATTTGGTATTTTGGTTTAAGTGGGGCGTTTATGAAGAAGGGAAGAAAATTTGGCCTTCTTGTCCAACGTGTAGCAGGTAGTATCATTATTCTTATTGGTATGTTAGATACCATAACATATTGGGAATTAGCAGCCTTTTTCTAAAGGGCTGTTTTTTTGATAACTTAAAAACTCAATCTCTTGTAAAATGTAAAAAATTTCTATTAAAAAAAATACATACTCAGAGCAAAATGAAACAAAATAGTATTACAAGAGGAGGTGATTATCTTGGCAAACAACAATAGCTCAAACCAATTATTAGTTCCTGGTGTACAACAAGCACTAGACCAAATGAAGTATGAGATCGCTTCAGAGTTTGGTGTACAATTGGGTCCAGATGCAACAGCACGTGCAAATGGTTCAGTTGGTGGAGAAATCACAAAGCGTCTTGTTCAAATGGCTGAGCAACAGCTAGGCGGGCGCATTCAGTAATCTGTAACACAATTTAATATTTTTGGATTAGGGGATGGGAATACCATCCCCTTTTTAGTGAAAAGTAAAGGAAGTAAAAGTAGATGAGTATTTGTCCTTTATGTAATGGAATTGAATCGATGTCAATAAATTGTGATCAATGCAATCTTCCTATGGAAGACAAAGGCCGCATTATGGATTATTTTGATGATTATAGTGCTTATTTAGACATTGACGGTATGAAACTGTTTAATGGTATTGCTGATGATGCAAGGAATAAGCAATGTCCACATGTTTTTTATTGTTCTCAATGTCATACGGAAAAAACAATGTTTATACAAGAAATAGAAGAGGCTCACTAGGAGCCTCTTCTATTATGTTTATCTATCTCTAACTGAAAGGGCGTTTACGCTTTGTTATTAACGAAGACGTAATTCAGTTTTTGGATCAAAGAAATGCGCTTTGTTCATATCTAATGCTAACGTAATGCTTTGACCGTTTTTAACGTCAGTGCGAGAATCTACACGAGCGATAAAGTCTTGATCTGCAACTTTTGAGTAAAGGTAAGTCTCAGCTCCCATTAACTCAGCTACATCAATTAATGCTGTAATTTTAGTTTCTGCAGAAGACTCAAGGAAAACAGGCTCATCATGGAAATCTTCAGGACGAATTCCTAGGATAATTTCTTTTCCTTCAAATGCTTGTAACATTTTTGATTTTCCTTCAGGAACTTTAATTTTTAAATCGTTCATATGGAAATATCCGTTTGCAAGCTTACCGTTTAAGAAGTTCATAGCCGGAGACCCGATAAATCCACCAACGAAGATGTTTTCTGGTAGGTCATATACTTCTTTTGGTGCTCCAACTTGTTGAATAACACCATCTTTCATAATTACAATTCTTGTTGCCATTGTCATGGCTTCTGTTTGGTCATGTGTTACGTAGATTGTTGTTGATTGTAAACGTTGGTGAAGCTTTGTGATTTCCGCACGCATTTGTACACGTAATTTTGCATCAAGGTTTGATAATGGCTCATCCATTAAGAATACTTGAGGGTCACGAACAATTGCACGTCCTAAAGCTACACGCTGACGTTGTCCACCAGACATTGCTTTCGGTTTACGATCAAGCATTTCTGTTAAACCTAAAATTTTTGCTGCTTCTTTAACACGACGATCGATTTCGTCTTTTTTAAACTTACGTAATTTTAAACCAAATGCCATGTTCTCATAAACGTTCATATGTGGATATAACGCGTAGTTTTGGAATACCATCGCGATATCACGATCTTTTGGTGCTACATCGTTTACAAGACGATCTCCAATGTAAAGCTCACCTTTAGAGATATCTTCAAGACCAGCGATCATACGAAGTGTAGTTGATTTTCCACATCCAGATGGACCAACGAACACGATAAATTCTTTATCTTTAATTTCAAGGTTAAAGTCTGAAACAGCTTCAACTCCACCTTCATAAATTTTATAAATATTTTTTAACGTAATTTCAGCCATAAATTCCGCCTCCAATTTAATTGTTCTACTTTATGTTTACATTGTACCCCGATAGGCTTGTATCGTAAATTGTAAGCGTGCACAAAAATCGTTCGGTTAATTTGTGCACTGTGCCTTGAGTTCTTTATTTAAGCTGATGTTTCATACTTTCATCAAGTGAAATTAAGAAATATAAAGAAGCTGCTTGTTGAAATTGTTTAATATCAATTCCAGTTTTCTCAATAAATTTATCAATCCGATATTGGAGACTGTTGCGATGCATAAAGAGCTTTTTAGCAGCTAATGTTGTATTTAAATTTGATTCCATAAATACCTTAATTGTTTTTAATAACTCTTTATCGTCACGTAAGAAGTCAATGATTTGTAATAGCATATTTATTGTCATCTCAGAAGTATCACTACTTAATAAGAATGGAATTAACTGTTCTTTTTGAACAAATGATAGGTTAGGAAGGACTCTTCTTGCTAGTGAAAAAGCGTTTTTCTCCCAATCATAAATACTCTTGGCTTCTTCAACATTTGTAAACATACTCCCTTGAAAAAAGGCGATTTTAACATAGAAGTCAGACATAATGGCTTCAATTAGACTCTCGCCCACATGTTCCTCGTCCTCGTCTGTCATATATTCCACGACAAATCCTTCAGTGCGTGTAACCAAAACTACGGTTATCTTTCTCGGAAATAAGCTATGTAAAGCTTCGATAAAGTTTATTTCATCGTGTAACTCACCATCTATTATAAAATGTGAGAAGCGAAAAGCTGAACGGTTTAAAAGAGGCGGACTACTTGTTACACGACCAGATATTGTTAGCTCTTTCCAGTATTGTTGTTCATTCGTTTCAGCGTTGCTTGTCGTATGTATGGCTGTTAGAAATAGATCTAGTAGTTGTATTTCTTCTTTCATTAAGTGGTCTTTATTTAAATAAAGTACCTCTTCGTCAGTTGTCTTATATTGTAATAGCTGTTCTTGAGGTAATTGCCTAACTTCTTCTTCTTCAATAACTGCTTTTTTTAGAATGACTCTTAAATGTTCGACCATAGTAAAAAACCCTTCCAATTAACAATGTCTTTAACTGAAAGGGTATCAAACCTATTGCAATAATACAACTTCTGTATTTTTTATTTTAGGCTTTTCTCGGAGGTTCTTCCTCTTTGAAATCTTGAGCTCTTTCGATTTGAGGATGATCATATTTATCTGTTACAGTCCCACCTGCTAGGCCTTCATTTGTCATACGGTCAACATCAACATATACTTTGTCTCTGCCCTCATAGTTTGAATCTTCCTTCATTTTCATAGCAGTTAACCCTCCTTTTCTTTATAGTTTGTGTAGAATTTAGTTTTTTACAATAATGAATTTCATAATTCCATATTCTTGCCACGAAGATACCATATGTAGTTGCGCTAAACCTTTCGCAACTACATATGGTTTTGGGTGGCTCATTTTTGGTAACTATGAAATTCATTCACAAACATAATCATTAAAAAACCTCAGAACAATAGCTTCCTGAGGTTTCAATACTAAAATCCTGTATCTTCATAGAAGCACTGGATTAATGTTTGCAGTGCTTTTCCTTGAATATGAGGCTCATCAAATTGCATTGGTTTTGAATTAATTTCAAAAATCCAGAGTTGATTAGCTTCGTCTACTCCTAAATCAATCGAAAATTCACATAGATATCCATAAGCTAATTCAAGCTGATTAGCAATTTGAATAGCTAATTTTTGAATTTCTTGTCTATCAATGCCACTACTTACAGTTTCAAAAGGCAAAATTGATCCACCTTGAGGAACGTGAGTTGTAACAGAACCTTGGCCAGCCCACCGAACACCAATCCCAGTTACTCCCCAATGCTCTTTCACTCGTTGAACTAATATTCTCAAATCGTAAGGACGGTTAAGATATTGTTTAAGAGCAATATGTTTCTGGATAATTACCGTTTGAGCATGTAACTTAGACTTTAAAGCCTCCCAAGCTTCTCCGTATGACGAATACTTATTTTTTACCTTATTAGAAGTTACTTCAATATGATTTATATTCTTCTTAACAAGGTATACGCCATTTCCGCGATTACTTAACACTGGTTTAACAATTAGAGTTTGGTATTTCTCGATCCAGTCTGTAAACTTTCTAAAGTCGTCCATCACCATTGTATCCGGCAAATAATCTTTACATAAATCGTTCTGAAGTAGTTGCTTATAGGTTTCCCACTTGTTAAAAAAATGGGGATTGTAGAGAGGAATGGCGTTTTGTAGCGCCATTTTACGAATTTCATCTAACTTTTCTTCAGCGCGATATGACGCAACCCTATTGTAAATAATATCAGGTAAAGGTAAACAAGCTTTTCGCCACTCTCCTTCAATAAAGAGAAAACCGTCAATTTCTTCCCCCTGGTAGCCTTCAGGTGTCATAACAAAGAGGATCCCACCAGTCTGTTGGAGCTGATGATGGATTTTTTTAAATGTAGAGCGATTTCCATAAAAATCTTGTCGACCTTCTTTGCTTGTTAAGATTGCAATTACGGGGCCAACTTTATTTTTATTTCTTTTTACCTTAAAGGCTACACCAGAACTATCTTCCTCATATAAAATAGGGAGGTTGTTCTTTCCAAATACTAACGGTTGTTTACAATCAGTTAGCCACTTATTTTTAGTAATGTTATAAAAAAGTTCCATGAGCATTAACGAGTTCTGGTTGTTTTTCAACCGATTGTTTAAATAGGAAAACTGCGTATTCTAATGGAAGGCGCCGTGATTGTAAATCATCTCCCTTTAACTTTGGATGGGAAAAGATTGTTCTACCAGGTTTGGAATTAGCTTCAAACATCCATACGTGTTCATCTTGGTCAACACCAATATCAAACCCTATTTCACCAATGAAACCAGGCATATTTGCATCAATTTTTTCACTTAAGAGTAAGGCTGTTTCATGTAATTTTTTGGCGATCGTAGGAGTAGCACCTATGTCATGAAGAATTTCTTTGACAGTTTTTACTTCACCACCACTTTTTACATGAGTGGTAATACTACCTGTACCGGCAATTTTTGCTGCGATTGCACTGACACACCACTTTCCTTCGTCGTCTTTGTTAGTATGAATACGAAAATCAATCGGATTGTTATTCCATTTTAATAACCGAATTCCTTGTTGAGCTATCATTTCTTCTAAGCCAAACGGGAATTGGCGTCGCACTAAACGCTTTAGCGATGAATATCTTCTTAATCGATTTTCTTCATTATTTCTGAAACGACAATAAACAAATGGATCATCATTCTTTTGAATTAACTGTTGAATTCCTAAGCCAAGACTTCCATTGGCTGGCTTCACGTAAACTTGCTTAAACTCTTCCAATAATTTTTCAATATCGTGAAATTCAGGTTGAAAATAGCTTCTAGGTAAATGTTTACTAGCTTCGTTGTCGTTTACTAGCATTTGATGTATATCCCATTTATTGAAAAATCCCGGATTAAACCAAGGAATATCATATTCTTTTTGGAGGCGTTCCTTTACTTCCTTAGAAAATTCCAGGTTTTCTACTTTTCGATTAGGGAGCCGATCATAGACAACATTAGGAATTGGAACTTTACGCTGCCTCCAGCCTTCGTTTGTGTAAAAGTAGCCATTTACTGTTCCATTTTCCCAATCAATTTGGTGAGCACCGAAAACAAAATAAAATGCACCGATCTTTTTTTCTACCGATAATAGCTTAGCAAAAAATAGAGAACGCTCTCCAATAGGTCGTAAATTGAACTGAGTAAATCCTGCAGTGAAAATTCCTACCAAAGGTCCAAGGTATAACGTTTGATCTTTCTGAAATACATGGATAAGGCTTTCATGAGGTATCATTAACTGATCCCATAAATCACTAGATAATTTATATTCATTTTTCTGATCAGGGTGCGGTGCAACCTCACAAGAAACTGTTTTGGTCCCAAAGGAAATGGCGGTAGGGAATTGCATACGGTCTACATATTCCTTAAACATTTCCACTGGCACAAAAAAAGTACCGGAACGACTGTTTTCACTCACTAACTGTAGTGCTTCTTGCTTCATGAAACTCCAACTCCTTTTCTTTTCGCATCTAAATATAGGCAATAATGAATTGGCGAACTTGCCAAAGTTGCTGTTTTGTGTGGGAAGCTAGTTGTAATTACTTTTCTTCCAGGCTTAGAGTTAACCTCTAGGAGCCATAGTTTACCATCTGTATCAAAGCCGAAATCAAGCCCTAGTTCAAAAAGCTCATAGCCATGTTTTTCAAGCGCAGAAGGGATCCGCTCAATTAGGGCTTGTAATTGAGTTTGGAGCGGTAGTTGTGCATCAAGTGGAAGAAGATGTAACCAATCTTCATAGGATTCGACTTGGCCGCCACTTCCTAGGTTTGAAGTGAAATCACCGATTTTCCCAGTTCGAATGCCCCTACCAATTTCTGTCCAGTCTCCTTGACTATTTCTTTGAAGGAAAACTCTAAGATCAAAAGGACGCTGTTCATGATTATTTAAGGATAAAAAAGGTTGGCAAAGGTATCTTCTTTTTTCTGTAACTTTCTCTACCAGATGCTCTAACTGCTTTTTGGATAAAAGCTTTTCAAACGGTGTACCGTACTTCTTAGCGGTAAGAGCAAACTTCTTGTTCTTGCTTGATACAATAAAAATACCTTTTCCTTGAGAACCACTTACTGGTTTTACTAGGATTGAATGTAATCTAGACAAGGCTGTAAAGAGAGTATCTGTAGTCAGTAGCTCTGTTTCAGGTAAAAAGTGGTTAATGAAAGGGTCTTCTTTTAAGGCATTGAAAACGACCCATTTGTTTGGAAGTCCATGACCTAAAAATTGGATATCAGGTTGGGATTTGAGCCAAGTAATATTCGGATATATTGATTTGAATGTATCCTCATTGTCATAGAAACAACGGTCATATATATACGTAGGGAGTGGAAAGTCCTTAGTCAACCACTGATTTTCATGAGGACAAAACGCTTTTCCACGTGCAGTTCGGGCAGTAAGATCAATGTCCTTTGGTGAGAATAGAAAGATGGATACATTTTTTAACACGCTAGCTTCTGCAATTGCAGTGAAATAATCTTCTTCCTGGAGAAGATTTGTTACTATAATTCCGAGCGTTACCATGGTATTTATCTCTCCTTCCTCTTCTCACTCTTTTGCAATGGATATCCACTTAAATGAGCCAAGTAAGCAATAATTGACTTAGTAGATGGGCGAATACGTTCACTAGGTTCATCATCCACCTTTGAAGGTTTTGAGTTGACTTCAATGATCCAGAGTTTCCCTTCTTTATCTAATCCAATATCGATACCAAGTTCTCCAAATAATCCATCGTAGCTTTCAGATATCAAATTACAAACCTCTACAGCAAGTTCTCCCATTAATTTGACGTATTGTTTAGCTAGTTTCTCATCAAACATGGTAGTGAGTACCTCTAGTGGCCTCTTTTGTTCTCCTCCTTGCGCTAGGTTTGATACCATCTTTTCTTTTGGAGAGATCCTTGCTACCGATGAAATAACTTTCCATAATCCTTCTTCATTTTTTATACAAAGAATGCGAAAGTCGAGCGGACGGTCTTCTTCGTACTTGATAAGATCAATCCCCTGCTGAACTATAAATGTTTTTTTTGTTAGTCTCTCTTTAAGTCTTTTAAAAAGTAGGTAACTAGAATGGAACGTGGTAGAATTCTCCTGAGAAATAGATGAATAGAATACGAGATACTTATCTTCAACTTTTTCGATTTTTAAGATTTGTCTACCCTGACTCCCATTTACTGGTTTGACAAAAATGAAAGGGTAAATGGTAAGCAGTTCGGTAAATGTGTCATAGTCACTAAAGAGAGTTGTTTTTGGTAAATATGGAGCCATTTCAGGGAAACTAGATAATGCTTCATGAATTTCCCATTTATCTAAAAAGCAGTGATTAAAGAAATGTATTTGATTTTCTTGGAGCGAAGCAATAAAATCTTTATAAATATCCGAGGCCTCAAAAGACCTTGATCCTATACGATTGTAAACAGCATCAGGATCGGGAAATACATATTGCTCCCATTGTTCATTTTGAAATGAAAACCCACAGGTTGGTTCGTTTTTTTTCAGGAGTGGTTTGATATAAAAAAGAATATGGTGTCGTTTTGCAAAACGTGCTAGTTCTTCAAAAAAGGACGTCATGCTACCAAACTTTGTATCCTCGTGGTACATTTGGTTTGTGATGCAGGTAATTATAGGTCCGATTTTTAGAATATTCTCCTCCTGTTTATATAGACAATGTATGGGCAATATTTCAAAAGGAATACTTATTTTTTCAGCTAGTGGCAAACTAATTTCGATTGTTGGCATTTTAAATGACAGAGTCTCTACAATGGTCACTAGTTCAATTTGATTACCAAACTGAAATTGAATTTGATTGTTATGGTGTAAATCCCATTTTCTGCATAATGATTTTGAAATTCTTATTTGATTACTACTTTCAAAGTTTCCATTTTTATCAACCTGAACAATTATTTTTCTTATGAACATTTAGACCACTCATTTTTATCAATTTTGAATTCTGACTTGTGAATGATGAATTTGTTGGAATAAGATACTTCGAAGTTATACTTTCAATAATTCAACATTCATAATTCATAATTTACAAGTAAAAAGGTAGGCATTTGTTGATACGCTATCCTATGTAAATGTAGGCGTATGTGTGATTGAAAAGAAGAGGAGTGACATTGTGAACGTTGTTGTTGTAGTTATTATGATGGTTTTAGTCGGGGCTTTAATTGGAGGAGTAACAAACTCGCTAGCAATTAAGATGTTATTTCGCCCTTATCGTGCTTATTTTATTGGGAAATGGAGAGTACCTTTTACACCTGGGTTAATTCCAAAGCGTAGAGGTGAGCTGGCAGAGCAGCTTGGAAAATTAGTTGTTAACCACCTGCTAACAGCAGAAGGGTTACAGAAAAAACTACAGGACAAATTATTTCTTAATGAAATAACCGAGTGGGTACAACGAGAGGTAACAAAACTAGTCAGTAGTGAAGAAACGTTAGTTAATGTGTTAGAAAAGTGGTTTGGGATTACAAATGGAAAAGAAAAAGCTAGAGCTGGGCTTGAGCGTTGGCTAAATAAGAAGCTCAATGTTATGGTGGAAGAAATTCGCCCACTTCAATTAGAAGAAGTTGTACCTAAAGGGGTTAATGAAGCAGTAGACAAATACATACCCCAATTAACTCACCTGATCTTGGAAAAAGTTAAGAATTACTTTAACAGTCCTGAAGGGATAGATCAGCTTGCTAATATGGTTGATCGTTTTCTTCTGGCAAAAGGTACATTTGGAAATATGATCACGATGTTCTTAGGTAATGAACGGTTAGTTGACAAAATTCAGCCTGAAATTATTAAAATGCTTAATGATGAAGGTACTCATCAGCTTATTGAAGATTTTCTTACGAAGGAATGGAGAAAGGTGAAAAAACTTCGGGTAACAGATCTAGAGGAGTATATGGATGTAAATGAAGTGATGTCTTTTCTTCAGGAAAAGATCATGGATCATGTTCCATTTACAAAATTAGATAAGCCCCTAAAAGAATGGTCATTAATTATAGAACAACCTTTAATAAATGAAGTTGTTCCTTTAGCTGTCAATAAGGTGGGACAGGCTGTCTCAAGTGAATTAGTAACTTTGTTAACCAAGCTTAAGTTAGAGGATGTCGTAAGAGAACAAGTAGAACAATTTTCGGTTAGTCGATTAGAAGACATGGTACTTTCAATATCAAGACGTGAGTTAAAACTGATTACCTATTTAGGCGCATTACTAGGAGGGTTAATCGGTCTTTTTCAAGGTATTTTTATCATATTCTTAAGTTAATTCCCATAAAAGGTGAATATTGTTGGTAAAAATGTTATAGTCATGAGGTGTCTTTATAAAAAAAGCCGTTTCTAATTTTTATTGGAGAAAGGCTAAATCGGGAGGTAATCGTAATGTCAAATGCATATGATAAGGCTCATGAGCTTGGTCGAATTCTAAAAGAAAGTGATGAATTTAAGCAACTTGCTGAACTTCATTCAAAAGTAAATGAGGATGCTCAAGCGAAACAAATGTTAGAAGGATTTCGTGCCATCCAAATGGAACTTCAACAAAAGCAAATGCAAGGCATGGACCTAACAGAAGAAGAGCTTCAAAAAGCACAAAGTGTTTTTGAACTTGTTCAGCAGCACGAATTAATTGGAAAATTAATGGAAGCAGAGCAACGCATGAGTCAATTAATTGGAGACATTAACAGAATTATCGCAGAGCCTTTAGAAGAGCTTTACGGTATTGGTGAGTAAAAAAAATGGCCTTTTTGGGTCATTTGAAAAAAATGACCTTTTTGGGTCATTTTTTTTTTGTTACAGGTAAAAGGAAAACGCTAATAACTTTTGTTAATCTTAAAAAGTATCTCGCAAGGCTATTTTCAACGATCTGTTCTATTGTACCAATTTATCACATAGGCTTTTACCAAACAGCATTTGTAGTGAAAAGGGGGATCAAGAGTGGCATATCGTTTATTAGCATTAGATATAGATGGGACGCTGTTACAATCGAACCATCGTTTAGCCAAACAAACAAAGGAAGCCATTGAATATGCGAAAAGAAAAGGTGTTTATGTAACATTAGCAACGGGTAGGTCTTTTCCTTCGGCACAAAAGGTAGCAAATGCATTGAATTTGGAAACAGATATCATCACTCATGATGGAGCATTTATTGGATCGTCACTAGAAAGTCCAACATTTGAACGCAGACTAAATAATGACAAAGCTTTTCATATTGTTGAACTGTTAGAAAAACATAACTGTCATATCCGTGTCATGCACGAAAAGTTTGCGATAGGGAATAAAATACGTCAAAAGAATTTTCTGGTCGCTAAAATGACCGTAGGTATTGGTGATCCTGTATTTTATCCTGTAACATTTGTTGACTCATTGAGTAATTACTTATTATCTGATCCAGTTATGCCTCCAAAAATTCATGCGTTCTTTTTTCACGAAAAAGATCGACTAGCTGCTAAGGAAGATTTAATAAAACAAATTCCAGGAATTCACGTGACTTCTTCATCAGAAGGTGGACTTGAAATCGTTTCTGAAGGAATTTCAAAAGCTACTGGCCTACAAATTCTTGGGAAAAAATTAGGAATTAGCCTAAATAAGATGGTCGCCATAGGTGCTTATGATAATGATATTGAAATGATTACTCAAGTTGGCTTAGGAGTTGCGATGGGGAATGCACCCAAGTACATTCGTGACCAAGCAGATTGGGTAACAAGATCAAACAATCAAAATGGTGTTGCATATATGGTTAAAGAAGTATTTCGAAAACAATTAAACATGCAATTATAAGTGTGAAGAAATAGGAATCGGTTACGAACCGATTCCTATTTCTTTTATTATTGATGAAACAAGACAAGACCACCTGAAGATTTAGTAACTCTACTAGAGTATGTTTCATATTTCAGCTCAGCTATTTTACTTTCACCCAATTTTTTTGCCTCAGCATCATCTTTTGCATCAAATCTTTCATCTACTAGTACCTTACCAGTACCGTCAAAAACAGTCAGAACATAAACTGCCATCTATTACACCCCCAAAGTTGTTATACTATTAGTTTACGTTTTTGAAAAGTACAAAAGCAAATAGTTAGACTTATTGGAACAATAAGAATATGAAAAGGGAAATTTAGTTAATATTGTCGCCCAGTATTTTTTTTCTTAAAAGAATGACCAAACGCCTACCCTCTGAATATGATATCGTGGAAAGGGGAGATGGGCATGCATCATAATCAAAGTATGTATGATATTTGTAAGAACCATATGCACCGATATGTATTAGTTCAAACAGCAGGTCAACAAGCGTACGATGGCATCGTTGAAAATGTAGACGACACAAATTTATATTTAGCAGTACCTGTTGGGGAAAGTATGCAACGTGAGGGAGAGAGTGAGGATCGTTTAGTTGGAGGTGTTGGATTCGGTTACCCTGGATTCGGCTATCCAGGATTCGGATACCCTGGTTTTGGTTACCCTGGCTACGGCTATCCTGGTTTTGGTTATCCATATTCGCCACGTCGCCGTTTTCAACGTCTAATTTTGCCACTAGCAGCAATCACTGCATTATCACTAATACCATACTATTAAGGAAGCTGCTGAAAGCAGCTTTTTTTGTTAGATAAGATATCTAATAGCGAATAAAAATCTTTTATACAATCTACTTATAAGAACAAATGTTTTGTTAATAATGGTATAATATAGTCAACTTAAATTGGGTGGGGTAAAAATGAAGAAAATTCGTTTTATTCATGCAGCTGATTTGCATTTAGATAGTCCGTTTCAAGGATTAAGAGATTTGCCAAAAAGTATCGTACAAAAATTACGCGAAAGTACGTTTGATGCACTCCAAGCGTTAATTAACCATGCAATTGCTTACCAAGTTGATTTTGTAATAGTAGCTGGTGATTTATTTGATGGAGAGAATCGTAGTTTAAAAGCTCAAACGAAACTAAAAAAAGCATTGGAACAATTACATAGGCACAATATAAGCTGTTTTATTATTCATGGAAACCATGATCATCTAGGAGGAAATTGGATATCGTTAACATGGCCAAGTAATGTTTACTTCTTTAAGGATGAAATTAGTTATACAGAATATAAGAAAAGGGACGTAGTCGCACATCTATATGGATATAGCTATCCAGAAAAAACAGTGAAAGAAAATATAGTTAAATGGTTTAACAAAACTAATAGTTCTGCTGATTTTCATATAGGAATTCTCCATGGAACTGCGAGTGGACAAGAAGGGCATGATCATTATGCACCTTTTTCAGTTCAACAATTAGTGCAAAAGGAATTTGATTATTGGGCCTTGGGACATATTCACAAGAGACAGGTTTTACATGAAACGCCATTTGTAGTTTACTCTGGTAATCTTCAAGGAAGGCATAAACAAGAATTAGATGAAAAAGGGGTGTATTTAGTTGAACTTACTTCTGAAAAGTCAACATCACTAACCTTTTTACCTACATCTCCCGTTATATGGAAAGAACTAACTGTTTCTATAGATGGTATAGAAGAAGTGACTGAGTTGCAGCAACGTTGTGAGTCGCTCTTATTGGAGGCAAAAGGAAGCGGAAGTAGTTTAGTAGTCATACTTCACTTCGTTGGGAGTGGACCATTGCATAGTTTTCTCATTGAAAGAGGCGAAGAATTCATTGAAATTCTAAACTTAGGTCAGGAGAATAAACAGTATTTCACCTATGTTATAGACAAGAAACAAGATACTACAGGGGAGTGGGATAAGGAGCAACTAAAAAAGGACCAAAATTTACTAAGTGATATTATTTCTGCAGTTGAGCGATTAAAGATCGAAGAAGAACCTTTAGATAACGTACTTGATGAAGTATTTGGAAATCAAAGATTGAAAAGATTTGTAACAACCTTCTCCGACGCAGAACAAAAACAGCTTTTACTAGAAGCGGAAAGTTATCTCATCAATGAATTATTAAAAGATAGGGATGATTAGCCAATGAAAATAATAAAATTACATATTTATGGGTTTGGTCGCTTTCAAAATTATCAGATTGAATTACCAAGAGATCCAATTTTTCTCATACTTGGGGAAAATGAAGCAGGAAAATCAACCCTGATGGCTTTTATTCGTTGTATTCTATTTGGCTTTCCTACAAAGCAATCAAACGAACTTCGTTATGAACCTAGGCTTGGTGGGCGTTATGGCGGAAGTATTGTCATTGAGTCAATAAAATATGGAAGAGTTACGATCGAAAGGATTAGTGGTAAAGCGGTAGGTGACGTCAAGCTGTATTTCGAGGATGGTACCATCGGAAATGAAGTAGAGTTAAATCTTATTCTCGGTGAGATTGACAGAACGACATACAGAGGAATATATTCTTTCGGGTTAACGGACTTACAATCGCTTGAGCATCTACATTCGGATGAAATTAATAAATTTATGTTTGGTGTTGGAATTGCAGGTCGTAATAACTTATTAGAGATTGAGAAGAAAAATGAAAAAGTCCTACAAACTCTATATAAACCCACCGGTAGAAAACCGATAATTAATGAACAAGTAAGCAAGGTTATTGAAGCAGAAGAGTCAATGGCTTCTTGGCGAAAAAAACGTAATCAATATGAACAACTAACAAATGAGAGAGCGAGTTTGGCCAAGCGAATTGAAAAGGGAAATGATGTACAACTAGAATTAAATCGAAGCTATCGCTATTTTGAAAAACTTAGATCAATCGCCTTAGTTGTCCAAAATAAGAAGATGTATGAGAACAGGCTAGAGCAATTGCCTCCTTATGAACCATTCCCAGTAGATGGATTGCAGCGATTAGAGGCACTTAATGAAAATTGTGTAGAAGCCGAAGGGGAACTAAACGTTTATCGTAAAAAGCTTGAATTAATTTTTACAGAGAAACAGAAACTGGTCATCAGCTCAAATCTTACTGAGCTTGAACAATCGGTAGGTGAAGTGAAGGAATCTCGCAAGCTTTACGAGACAAAAAAGGACGAGCTTGGATTACTTTTGCAACAAATACAGTTTGAACAACAAGAATATCGGATTATGCTTGATAAGCTTGGATACGATCATGCAGACTTTGAAACAGGTTATGTTGCTGAAGAAAAACTTACAGTTCTTATCGAACAAGAAGTAAAATTGAAACAGCACCAAATTTTTCTGCAATCTCAATATGAGCAGGCGAGAAAAACCCTTGAAGAAAAAGAAAATATCGTAAAGTCGCTGAAATTGCAATTATTAGACGAAAAAACAAAACTTGATTTAGAAAGAAAAGTAGCTGAACAAAGCACAGAAAAAGACTTAAAACAGCAACTAGCTTTCATTGACAACAGTCTTCAAACACTTTCAAATCAATCGAAATATTTCCAGAAAGAAAAGAACAGTCGGTCAACACTCTTATTCGTAATAGGAATTATTACCAGTGTTCTTGGAGCGACGATCCTGATTTTTAATGACCAATGGTTATTAGCAGCTGTCTTACTTATTACGGTGGTTACAAGTTTGATACTTAGTAAATGGGCTACGAATAAATCCTTACATGCTGTATTAAATGACCTAAAACAAGAGAAGGAAAAACAAGAAGAGAATAAGCTTAAACTTCAAGAGCAACTAAAAATGAGGAACAATAGTTTATTTGAACATGATCACATGTTGTTACAAAGGGACCAAGAGAGAAGAGAACAGTTACAACTGTTGAAACAAACTTTGATTGAAGCAACTAATCACTTTGAGTATAGTTGTAAAGAGTTAGATAAATCGGAGATTACAATGACTTTTTTTCAAGAGCAACTTGGGACTTGGGCTAATGATTACCGATATCCAATTGGTCTGGATGCTACTCATTATCTAAAGTTATTAAAAATGATGGAAGAACTCAAAAAGAAAAATCGTCAAATTAGCTTTATTGAAGCAAAAGCAAGTTCTCTCAAAATGGATTTAGAAAAGTTAGAGAAAAAAGTAGAAAAATTATGTATGGGATTATCTCTACCTTATAATTTGGAAAACTTTCAGCAAAATGTTGAGCGATTATCTAATTATTTAAGTAGTGAACTAGAAAAAGAAAAGGTTGTTCAAAGATTTTCCGCAGAGGCAAACCAGTTTAAGGAAGCCATTCAGTCTGTAGAAGCAAAACGAAATCAGTATCAGTTAGAAATAGAAAAACTGTGGAAAAATGCTCATGTGAACACTGAAGAGGAATTTCGCCAAAAGGGAAACGCATGGGTAGAAAGTCAGGAAATAAAAGCAAAATTACGTGTTTACAACAGCCAAATTATCCCTGTACTAAGCTCAGATACAACGCTTGAGCAGCTAGAAAGTGATGTCTTGAGTTATCAAGATATACTCGAAGATAAGATAACTGAAATTGAAACAAACCTAACTAGTTTACGGGCAGAGGAAAGAAAGTTATTAGAGCGAGTAGCAAAAATTGAATTAGAAATAGCAGAATTAGAAGAAGGTAGTAATTATTCTCTTTCGCTACATAATTTAGAAATTGAAAAGGGAATTCTAAATGTTGAAGTGAAAAAATGGGCACTACACCGTACTGTTCAATTCTTAATTGATGAAGCCAAGAAAGTATATGAAAAAGAAAGACAACCACAAGTAGTAAAAGAAGCTACAAGAATGTTTAAGTATCTGACTGATGGAGAATATATTCAATTGACTGCCCCAATAGGTGAACAGAGATTTATTGTAGAACGCCAAGACGGCCTCAAATTTCAGCCTAATGAGCTAAGTCAAGGCACAAAAGAGCAGTTGTACCTAGCATTACGATTTGCGTTAGCAACAGTACATTCAAAGCAAACATCGTTCCCAATTTTAATGGATGACATCCTTGTGAACTTTGATAGAGAACGTAGGCTTAAGGCAATTGAACTGATAAAAGAAATTTCTAAAGAACACCAGATTATTTTCTTTACCTGCCATCCTTTTATGGCAACTGAAATTTCCAATCATCACTTCCTATTAACTGGGAAATAGACGTCAGCAATTCCTTTTCATTCCTGAAAAGGTTTGATAAAATCTACTAGGATTTTTTCTTTTTTCCGATAAAATAAGAAGTAAGGTAAATACTTAATAAAAGGGTGACAATAATTGGAAAAATATATTATAAATTTAGTAGAAGATGAAAAAAATTTAGCAGATATATTAAAAGCATACATGATCAGAGAGGGGTGGGATGTTTATCACTTTGCGGATGGACAAGATGCTTATGACGCGATTAATCACGCTACTCCACATTTATGGATCTTGGATATTATGCTTCCTAATTTGGACGGCTATCAATTATTGAAAGCAATTAAATCTAAGAGTGATACACCAGTTATTTTCATCTCCGCTAGGGATAAGGATTTAGACCGAGTGTTAGGCCTTGAGTTAGGGAGTGATGATTATTTAGCGAAACCGTTTTTGCCAGAGGAATTAATCATTCGAGTAAAAAGAATCGTGTCACGCGCCTATCATTCAACAGCCCAATCTGAGAAGAAGCGACTAGAATTGAATGGCTATTACATCGATCCTGAAACTCGAAATATCTATGATGGTAGTGAACTACTAGAGATGACAACGAAAGAGTTAGATTTGATTATCCTTCTTACTTCAAACATTGGTAAAGCATTTTCCCGAGAAGAAATTATTGAATACGTCTGGGGAACAGATTATTATGGGTCAGAACGGGCGGTTGATGATGTTGTACGAAGGGTCAGAAAAAAATTACCTCGTCTTCATGTTGAAACACTTTATGGATTTGGGTACCGGGTCTTATCATCATGAACCATGTCAACTTGACACATAGAATTTGGCTTTCCTTTATTTCGTTAATCTTCATCGTAGCATTATTGTTAGTTATTATTTATCCGATCTCAATAAAAAGTACATTAACTGGGGAAACCTACCGAATTATTGAAGAAGAACAAGATCGCTACCAAGCGCCTCAGCAAACAGCTCCACCACAGTCAGAAATTGATTTTATCACAAGAAGAGAAGCAGAACGTTCAGTGGGTCATCTTTTCTTCGTCAATCAATTTGGAAGGCTACAGGGTGATCCTGTTCCGGATGTTGTGTTAAATGAAATGAGAGATCGCTCGTCTAGACAAATGACCGACCGGGGTAGGTATGAACTAACGTACGGTGGGTCAACTGTTTTCTATGTTGTGTTAAAGATTAATACCGTCGTTGGAGAAGTGTCCCACATTTCTTACATGTGGGATTCATATCGTGACAACATGGTCAAACAGCTATGGGAACGTCTGCTTTATATTTTAATATTAGCCAGTTTACTAGGGCTCTTCCCAGCCTTTTGGTTAAAAAATTACTTGCGACAACCTCTTACACTGTTGGGGAATCATTTTGAACAGATTTCTAACCGAAATTGGCAAGAACCATTTGAATGGAAAGGTGATAAAGACTTTCAAAAACTTTCTTTTCAATTTGAACAGATGCGACAAAACTTAATGAATTATGATAAAGCACAGAAAACCTTTATTCAGCATGCTTCACATGAACTGAAAACCCCAATCATGGTTGTTAAGAGCTATGCCAAATCAGTTAAGGATGGAGTATATCCCCAAGAGAACATTGGACAAGCAATGGATGTGATCATTGAAGAAACCAATCGGATGGAAAAGCGTGTGAAAGATATGCTCTACTTTACAAAGCTAGACTCTATTAAAGAAGAAATTGTTCACCGTGATAAAATTGTCTTTGGTTCATTAGCTTACTTATTACAGGAACGCTACAGGGTTCAACGAAATGATGTCACAATCATCATTGAGGGAGCAGATGTAACGTTTAATGCAGATAAGGAACAAATACAAATTTTACTAGAAAATTTAGTAGAGAACGCATTACGTTATGCAGAAACAACAATTTGGTTAAAAGCAGAGATTGTTAATGAAACTTTAGAGATTACTGTCAAAAACAATGGTGAGCGTATACCAACTAAAGAGCTAGGTCATATATTTACACCTTTCCGTAAAGGAAACAAGGGACAATTTGGACTTGGACTGGCTATAGTAAAACGTATAGCAGAGCTTCATGGAGGTTTTCCTACTGTGAAAAATGAGGCAGAAGGAGTTAACTTTAAAATTTTCTTACCTCAATGAATTTCATAATTTCTTAGTATCGCCATTACGATACTAAATGTAAATGCCTAAGGTAATTAAGCAATTCATTTACCTTTGTAACATATTAAAAGATTGGGGGTACATTCATGCGAAAAGGGATTGTACATTATCAAACGGGTGAAAAAATAGATGGTTATCTACTAATTAAGTCGGCTACAAAAGGGCTAGCAAGTAATGGTAAGCCGTTTTTGACGCTACAACTAGGAGACCATACTGGGGAAGTAGAAGCAAAACTATGGGATTGTAATGTAGAAGACGAAGCTGCTTTTGTTAGTAGTATTATTATTCATGTAACAGGAGATATTCATGATTATCGAGGAAAACAGCAATTAAAGATAAAGGGTATTCGTCCCACTACCGCTATGGATCATGTGAAATTGGCTGATTTTCTCCAATGTGCTCCACAAGACCCTGAGGAAATGTTAGCAAAGGTAACTCAATATATTTTTGAAATGAAAAACGCAAACATTCAAAGAATCACTCGTCATCTATTAAAAAAACATCGAGAAGCATTTATTGAAGTGCCAGCAGCAACCAAGAACCATCATGAGTTCGTTTCAGGGCTAGCGTTTCACGTAGTTTCTATGCTAGATTTAGCCAAAGCATTAGCAAATTTATACCCATCATTGGATACAGATTTACTGTATTCAGGGGTTATCTTACATGATTTAGGTAAAGTCATAGAGCTGTCAGGTCCTGTTGCAACAACCTATACACTAGAAGGAAAACTCCTTGGTCATATTTCTATCATGGTAAATGAAATTGGACAAGTAGCCAAAGAGTTAGGAATAGATGGTGAAGAGGTTATGATTTTACAGCATCTTGTGTTGAGTCACCATTCAAAAGGTGAATGGGGAAGTCCGAAAGCACCTTTAATCCGAGAAGCAGAAATGCTCCACATGATTGATAATATAGACGCGAAAATGAATATGCTAGATCGTGCGTTAGAGAGAGTAAAGCCAGGCGAATTTAGTGATAAAGTATATGCCATGGACAACCGTAGTTTCTATAAACCTACTTTTCAGGAATGAAAAAATTATGAATTATGAATTATGAATTATGAATTATGAATTATGAATTATGAATTATGAATTATGAATTATGAATGGCGAGAGAGTTGCTTCGAAGCTCTACTAAATCCAATTGACAATTCAAAATTCATAATTTAAATAGGCATATCTATTAATAGAGTAGAATAGACTACTAGTAAGAAAACTATTAATAGAGGTGGTATTATATGAATCCAGTAAAATTTGTAGGAGCTTTAATAGGAGGACTTTTAGTGCTATTCGTTATTCGGATATTACTTCTCACAACTCCAATGGCAGCTTTTGTTCAAATGAGCCCTTGGTGGGTGTATTTACTAATTGGCGGAATTTTCATTAGTGGTTATCTTTCGTTTAAATATGAAAAAGAAGACCGAGAAACTGAGCAACGCTGGATTGAACAAGAAGGTGAAGCGTTTATGGAGCCAATTCGTAAACGTCGCCAAGATAACCAAACAATTAATTAAAACATAAAAGGAGCTGACGCAGGTCAGCTCCTTTCACTGTTTTAATTAGTAACCATAACCAACGTATGCTGTACCGATGATTACTAATAAGATAAATAGAACTAGGATTAATGCAAATCCTGCTCCTGCTCCACCTGTAACTGGTGCTCCTGTGAAACATCCTGCCATGTTAAATCACCCTTTCAGAAAGTTTAGGAGGTCTTAGCCTCTTAATCACTGTATGTAATACATGAGTGATTCGTACTGGGCAGAAATGGAATTCTGCATTTCGGTGAGGGATACCCTATATGCAAAAGGAAAAAGACTAAGCTTCTCTAGGAAGCATAGTCCTGTTAAATATTTCTAACGATCAAATACATGCTTAAATTGCTCGTCTTTAATCTGAACATTAGCTGTGTCCATTATTTCGCGCTGAACCTCTTCAAGTGGACGGGCTTGTCTTCTTGCTAGCAATGCCTCAAGTTCATCTTTTACATCCTCAAAAGACTCTTCAAAAGGAGTACGTTCAGTAACTTTAATGATATGGTAACCAAAATCAGATTGAACAGGGTCACTAATTTCTCCAACAGCTAGAGAAAATGCTGCTTGTTCAAATTCTGGTACCATTCGACCACGTTCAAACGAACCTAAGCTTCCACCTGCTGCACCACTTCCAGGGTCAATAGAGTACTCTTGGGCTAGTTCAGCAAAATCTTCGCCCTGATTAAGTTTAGCTAAGATTTCTTCAGCTG
This sequence comes from Anaerobacillus alkaliphilus, assembly GCF_004116265.1. Taxonomy (NCBI): domain Bacteria; kingdom Bacillati; phylum Bacillota; class Bacilli; order Caryophanales; family Bacillaceae; genus Anaerobacillus; species Anaerobacillus alkaliphilus. Next base: position 103,669 of record NZ_QOUX01000042.1, read on the forward strand.
TTTCTAGGTCCTGTACTAAAATATGGCTCGCTTCTAACTCGCGACCAGCTTCATATTCCGCACGAACCTCCTCTTCAGTAACTACAGCGCCTTCTGAAGCAACCTTTTGTACAACTAAATGTTGCATAACTAAATTACGGAAATCTTCAATGCTTGAAAATCCTTGCGTGTTTAAAAAGCTCAAGAAAGCTTCATCTTCACCTAAGTCATAAGCATCACGGACTTCGTTCAGTTCTTTATCAATGTCTTCGTCAGTAACATTAAGTCTTTGTGCATGTGCAGCAAATATTTTGTCTTGTACTAAAGAAAAAAGGACAGCTTCTCCATGTTTTTCCTTAAGTGCTTCAACAAATTCTGCTTCTGTAATTGCTTGCCCCTCAATTTCTGCTACAATGTTGCTTTCAGTGTCACCATTACTATTACCATTACAAGCTGTAAGTGCAATAAGACCTGTTAAAGCTATTGCTGTAACCAATTTCTTCATTTTGCAACTCTCCTTAAACTATCTTCTAATTCGGCACAATGAATACTATAGCATAAATTTGTTAGAAATAAAAAAAATAAATTAAAAATCCTCTTCACTTTATGTGAAGAGGATTTTTATATATGATGATGTTAGTAGTATTGTAATTAAGACATTAATTGTCCGAAATACTTTAGGTTGTTTTTCTTCAGGAATTTCTTTTTGAAGACATAAAGTATTGGTCATTGAATTAATCATAAATAAAATAAATAATGCAAAAGGAAAATAAAAAATTAGCATTAGTTACCTCCATTCAGTAGGATACCATCTATAACTTTATCAAATTTTCTTTAAAAAAGATAGCTTTTTACCTTAAAATATAAAGGAGTTGATACTTTGGGGAAAAATAAAAATTGGTGGAAACTTGCATTTTTTTGCCTAACAAGTAGCTTATTATTACTGATTGTTATATTATTGGTTACGTTTTATCTCCTATTCCCGGCATCCACAAATTATGGGTATGACAGTTATCAGTCAAGTGGAGAGACTTTGTTTGTTATTACAACAACAAAAGAAAAGCTTAATTACTTTTTGGCGGAACAAATTACACGTGACCACGGACGGAATTTTCAAATTATCTTAGATGAACACGTATTGTTAGAAGCTGCTGTCCCACTGCTCGGAAGAACTGTCCCATTTCAATTGTATTTGCAGCCTGAAGTACAAGGTGGGAATTTGGCATTGAGAAGTGAAAAATTTCAAATTGGAGAATTCCGATTACCATCTGAAACGCTGTTTAGACTTATCAAGAACACCATTAGTTTTCCTGAATGGATCCTGGTTGATGTGAATGAGGAAATGATATTTTTAAGGCTAAATGATATAGAGGCATTAGAAACAATGTATATTAGAATAATAAAATTTGATTTAGAAAGCGATCAAATTGAATTTGAACTGGTGTCTAAGGGTAATAATTAATAACAAGGACACACGTTTTCACATGTTGCCACTCCTGCGAGAACTCATGTATAATGACAAATCATACGAAAGGGGATTATTATGGAAACAAATGAAGATAAAATGCTAAGATTAGAGTTCTATCAAGAACTTTTTCTGTCTGTAATTAATAACTCCTACCCTTTTTATGCACTAATCATTAAACATGAGCTTTCAAAAAAAGAAGTTGAGGAAATTTATGTTCTCTGTACAAAATTAAACAATGAGTATAAAAGGCAAAAAGAAGAGGGATTTGTTACGTTTCTCCCTCTTCTCACACACTTTGTTGGTATGCTTAATTATAAGTTAAATCCACATAAAACAATAGATGCTTTGTACGAACAAGGCATCTATCAAGGGTTGATGGCTGAGTTTATTTCAATTATCCAGAAAAATTAAATTGTTTCAGCATTCGCACTAGGCTTTGCAATTAACTTCCCATTTTCCTCACTAAAATCTTGTTCCATTTTTTCAAGTGTTTTTTCAAAGATTAGCATGAAATCTGCCCCGTAAATATGTCTGACAATAGTCATTAGCTCTGAAAATTCCGGAAATCTTCCATAAAGCTCTTTAATCGGCAATGACCCCTCATATACACCATTATTCTTCGGATCGTATACTTCTAAAGTGTCTAAGAGTAGTCTTTCGCCCTCAGCAGTTAAGTATACATATGTGTTACGCTTGTCATTTTGTTTCTTTGAGAATGTAAGTAATCCTCTTTCCTCTAATTTTTTTGAGAAATTAAAGGCTGTAGATACATGCATGACACCAAATTTCGCAATATCAGAAATGGAGGCCCCCTCCAGTTGATAAGCAATAAGTAGAATATGATGTTCATTAATGTTTAATTCAAACGGCTTAATCCAGTTTTGCCAATCCTTTTCCGTGGACTTCCATAAAGCTTTACTTAATTGAGCCACTTTATGAGAAAATATAATTGATTGTTTAATGGAGTATGGCGCACTTTTATCCATATAAAACCTCCGTATAAATATGAATTGATGATACAAAGAGTAAAGCAATTTAGAATTTTCATTATTTTTTCAGTAAAATGTTATTTACATAATAGCATATTATCTAAACTAATAACAACATAAAATTGAATTTATTTTATTTTTCTGAAAATATGCACTGCAGTAGAGCTTTAAAGGAGAAGTTTTTAGAATTTATGTGCCAAATAGACAAAAAAGGCTCCCGTCATAATGAATGACTTGAAGCCAAGTTATGTCTTTTTTGCTTTAATTTTGTGACATTCTCAGCAATTGCTAAAGGATTACTTAGCTTTTGTAACAAGTATTAGGTTAATGGTCTTTTGATTTCTTTTTCAAGTTGATCAATGGTCTCATGGAGTTCTTGAATACTCTTTTGGATGTCATTCATTGTAGGTTCAACATCCTTTTTCCACTCATTAATTGAGTTTTTAACATCAGACGTAACTGTCTTAAAAGTTGAAGCCCCATCTTTTGCCACGGATTCTACCTGGTTTCTAAGTTGAACTGTCTTTTCTCGAACATTGGTGAGAGAAGTCATAAGATTGTTGACATTGCTAACTACTAATTGTTGTACTTCATTTCCTGATTTTGGAGTAGATAGCAAAGCAATTGTCCCACCGATAACACTTCCTGTGATAAAACCGTAGAATAGCGATTTTCCATTCATAATTTTCACCAATCCTTTCCTCTTTAGGGTTTTCCGTTTTTTTATTAGATTATCACACTTTGCCCAATCTTTGAATATAATTATAATATTTCAATAATATTCTTTTGCCCACAGTACTAATGAGCTTAAAAAAAGATGCATAAAGGGGAGGGAATGAAAATGTATGGTTTTGTCTTTGGATTATTCGCTTTAGCGCTACTCTTCATGTATGGAATGATTCACACGTTCTCTTTAGTCAAGAAAATGAAATTTGAAATAGAACATAGAGAGATGTATATAAGATATGGTAGAATGCTGGGCTTCTATGGGTGTGTAAGCTTTCTCATAGGTATTATTTTCTACGTATATGGAGTTGGATGATCTTAGAGAATGAAAATAAGACTGCCTCTTTAGTCCATAGACCTTGAGGCAGAGCTACATTTTTTAGTTAGTTTGATTTTCTTCTTTAAACATTATCATAAATTGCTGAAGTGCTTTACACGCCTCATAAGGAACAGCGTTATATAGTGATGCTCTACAGCCACCAACAGAGCGATGGCCATTTAAACCAATAAATCCAGCTTCCTTAGCCTCTGCGAGGAATTTCTTGTCTAATTCATTTGTAGGTAACTGGAAGGTGACATTCATTAATGAACGACTGTCTTTCTCCGCATGACCTCTATAAAAACCGTTACTTTGGTCAATCACATCATATAGTAGTGATGCTTTAATCTCGTTAGCGGTGGCTATCTCCTTGACCCCACCAAGGTCTTTGACCCAGTGTAATACCTTGTTCAACATATAAATTGAGAAGGTTGGTGGGGTATTGTAGAGTGAATTGTTTATCGCATGTGTATCGTATCTAAGAACTGTTGGAATTGAACTAGATGATACTTTTTCTAGCAAGTCTTTACGGACAATTACAACTGTAACCCCAGAAGGCCCTAGATTTTTCTGAGCCCCTGCATATATCATTGCAAATCTTTCAATTGGTAGCGGTTTACTTAATATATCGCTGGACATATCAGCAATTAGCATTGAATCCTTAGTTTCAGGAAAATCCTTCCACTGGGTTCCGTAAATCGTGTTGTTGGATGTTATGTGTAAGTAAGCATCCTCGGGAGAGACAATTAGTTCAGATAAGTTAGGTATTCGACTGTAGTTTTCTTCCTTCGTACTTGCAGCAACTGTTGTAGCACGTCCTAAGATCTTTGCTTCTTTTAGAGCCTTTTCTGACCAAACGCCTGTAAGAACATAATTTCCTATTTCGTTCCCATTTAGAAAATTCATTGGGACCATAGTGAATTGTAGACTAGCGCCTCCTTGTAAAAAGAGGATTTCATAGTTTTCAGGAATGTTTAATAGCTCTTTTAATAAGCTTTGTGCCTCGTTGTGAATAGTTTCAAATTCTTTGCTTCTATGGCTGAGCTCCATCACAGACATTCCAGTATCACGAAAATTCAGTAGTTCCTCTTGTGCCTGTTGTAACACTATTTCTGGTAGTGCAGAAGGACCAGCATTAAAATTGTACGCTCGTTTCACGATTTCACTCCCTAACTTATACATTCACACTTTAAATGGTTAAAATTTATTTATATCCTAACATGCAGAAGTCCAATAGGCTATATGTTTTTTCATTATTCTTAAAATTTTTAAATAGAAAAAAACTAGCCATGAGGCTAGTTTTACTTTAGAGATGAAGATATGTCTTTCGCAATTTGCTTAAGGTCTTCCCCTGAATACTGGCTGCTATGGTCTTTCCATACAGCGCCAAAGCCATCCCCCTTCCCGTAGCGGGGAAGCAGATGTAAATGATAATGGAAAACAGTTTGTCCAGCGGCTTTACCGTTGTTATTTAATATGTTCAGTCCTAATGGTTGAAATGCATCTTTTATTGCATTAGCAATTTTCGGAACCACACTAAATAATTCTTTTGCTGTTTCTGGCTTTAATTCAAAAATATTTTCTTGATGAAGTTTTGGAATAACGAGTGTATGTCCTTTAGAAACTTGACTAAGATCGAGGAATGCTAGGACATGTTCATTTTCGAAAACTTTTGCTGCGGGAATTTCACCATTAACGATTTTGCAAAAAATACAGTTGTCATGGTTTGACATTGTAATCACCCTTTCAAAACCTTTTATTCTAACCATTGTATCCTAAATAACTAAAGAATATTTTCTATTATAGCTAATTTTTCCATAACTAGTTTTAAAAAATCAAGTAAAAGGTTGACCTTTTTGGTTTTTATAAAGTAGTAGGTAATTACCAATCATCACGAAAATCTGATAGTATAGTAATAGTGTAAATTTTTTCTAAATAAGGAGAAATGGGATGAATAAACTATTACAGTTGGATCGACTACATGGCGGCTATCATAAGGGTAAGCCTGTTTTGCATGATATTTCTTTTTCCGTTAATAAAGGGGAAATTGTTGGATTAATTGGGTTAAATGGTGCTGGAAAGAGTACGACGATAAAACATATTCTAGGTTTAATGGAGGCTCAGACAGGTGAAATTCGCATTAACGGCAAGAAGTTTCTAGACGACCCTAACGAATATCGTCGTTCGTATGCGTATATTCCTGAGACACCCATATTATATGAAGACTTAACATTACAGGAACATTTACAAGTTACGGCAATGGCATATGGTTTAACCGAAGAGGAACTAAAGGAAAGAAGTACATATCTATTAAAAGAGTTTCGCATGGAAAAAATGCTTAATTGGTTTCCAGGGCACTTTTCAAAAGGGATGCGCCAAAAAGTGATGATCATGTGTGCCTTTTTATTGTATCCACCTCTTTATATTGTCGATGAACCATTTATTGGTTTAGACCCAATCGCTATTAAATCTTTACTAAATCATATTGTGTCTATGAAAGAAAGAGGAGCGGGGATTCTCATGTCTACTCATATACTTTCGACAGCAGAGAGGTATTGTGATCGCTTTATCATGCTTCATCACGGAAAAATCATTGTAGAAGGAACTCTAGAAGAGCTACGAGAAAAAACAAACATGCCAAAGGCTGCGCTAGATGACATCTATATTGAAATTACGAAGGAAGATTAATTATGAATAGTATTCAAGCTTTATGGAGTAATCGTGTAAAAGAATACTGGAACATGGCGATACGTTATTTGCGCTTAATCGGTAATAGTGGATTTTTATTTGCTATCTATATCGGGATTATCGTGGGAAGTTATTATTATAGTGAATTACTTAAGTGGCTACCTGAATGGTTTCCTGCAACATTGTTCCTGGCTTTAGTTACCGCGGTACTATTAACGAAAAGTCCAATAAGAACGTTTGTTAAAGAAGGTGATTTAGTATTTTTATCACCTATCGAAGGGAAATTAGGTTCATACTTTAGATCATCTTTTTACTACTCTTTAATCATTCAAGCTTTTGTCATCACACTTGTCATGGTGTTACTAACACCATTGTACCGATATTTTATCGTAGATGATGCGAAATCGCTTTTGTTTGTCCTTACCATTCTGTTTGTAAGTAAGGCTTGGAACCTCTTAGCGCAGTGGGAAGAGGGGAGGTTGCTATTTACAAGTGGACGTTTCTCTCATCGAGTTGGAAGATTCATGATAAATATTGTGTTAACTTATTTGATGTTTGTTGGAGCCTCTCTTTATTTCTTGGTAGCTATTCTGATCATTAAGGGGCTGTTATTGTTCGTTTATTACCAACACATGAAGAAACAGCATAGTTTAAAATGGGAGTATTTAATTGAAACAGAAGAACGTATGGTCATGTCATTTTATCGGATCGCCAATATGTTTACAGATGTGCCAAAGTTGAGCACGAAGGTTAAAAGGAGAAAGCTGTTAAGTTCAATTCCAAATATGCTTGCCTTTGGTCAATTATCGACATTCAAGTACTTGTACCTAAAATCATTCTTTAGAGCAAATGATTATTTTGGTGTGTATCTTCGTTTATTACTTATCGGAATTGTCTTTGTCTTTTATGTTCAATTTGATTACGGGAAGGTTTTTATAGCTATCCTTTTTCTCTATATGTCAGCACTACAACTATCAACTCTGATTAATCATCATAATCTCAAAATGTGGACGGACTTGTACCCGATTGATAGGGAGTTACGTACTCAGTCCTTTACTACGATTGTATTTTCATTGTTATCGGTAAAAACGGTTGTTTTTACACTGGCAACAATTGTAGCAACTACTTCTTATTTAGAACCAATTCTTGTACTTTTACTAGGAATATTTGTTAGTTATGCATATTCGTTTATTATGTTACGTAAGAAAGTGATAAGTAATTTTACCTAGAAAGGAATTCTTATCGTGCCATTTTATGAGGAAAAAACTAGGCGAGAGTTAGCAGAGTGGGAAAAAAAGCTACTTAAGGAAGGGTTTTTTGCGAAAAAATATGCTAAAACAATTCAAACAAAAATTAACGAACGTATCCCAGAAAAGATACACCAGCTGTTTACAACTAGTATAAAAAATATGGTCCAGGCAACCTTAGTTGGTTCGGAAATCACGTCGAAAACGATCCCTCTTGAGAAAGCTACTCTTGAAGAACGTGAAAAAAAATTAGAGGAGACCATCAAGTTTTATAAAAAAACGGCTGCAGTAGAGGGAGCTGGAACTGGTGCAGGAGGAATTCTCCTGGGTATGGTGGATTTCCCCTTACTATTATCAATAAAAATGAAGTTTCTATTTGAAGCAGCTAGTTTGTATGGATTTGATGTGAAGGATTACCGGGAGCGGTTGTATATTTTATACTTATTTCAGCTTGCTTTTTCAAGCGATACCAAAAAGAAACAAGTGTACCAGAAACTTAAAAACTGGGATGAGTTGAAAATTCAATTACCTGAGAAAGAAGTATATTTAGAAGAGATTAACTGGAAAGAGTTTCAGCTTGAGTATCGTGATCATATTGATTTAATAAAAATGCTTCAACTAATTCCTGGTTTTGGTGCTATTGTTGGAGCCTTTGCCAATTATCATTTCCTTGAGGTTCTAGGCGAAACTGCCAAAAATGGCTACAGAATGAGACTACTGAAATAAAAAAAGAGTTGATGAGGGAAAATGAACTTTCATCAACTCTTTTTTGTGTAGAATATTATTCTTTTGTATAATGCAGTGCTAGCTCTCCGAGTAATTTAGCAGAAATTAGTAATGACTTTTCATCAATATCAAATTTAGGGTGATGATGTGGATAAGCTCTGTCCCATGTCGAGTCCTTTGCCCCTGTAAAGAAGAAAGCACCCTTTACGTGGTGAAGATAATAAGAGAAATCCTCGCCGCCCATTTGTGGAACCATATCTTCTACCTCATCGACACCAGGAATATTTTGAGCTAATACAGCTACTTGAAGTGCCTCATCATGGTGGTTAATTAGTGCAGGGTAACCCTTTTCATAGACTACGTTTCCACTAACATCTCCCGCTAAACATATACCTTCTACAACTCTTTTAATCTCATTTTCCAATGCTGTTTGAACACGTTCATTAAAAGAACGAGCAGTTCCAACTATTTTTACACTATCAGCAATTACATTGAAGGCGTTCTTGGCTTCAAAAGAACCAACTGAGACAACTGCAGATTCCATTGGACTAATTCTTCGGCTTACGATTTGTTGTAGTGCGAGTACGATCTGAGCACCAATAACAATAGAGTCTTTAGTTTCGTGTGGTTTTGCACCGTGCCCACCTTGTCCCTGAACGGTAATTTCAAATCGATCAGCTGCGGCCATGATAGGACCTGTTTTATATTGTATTTTTCCTGTAGGTTCAGTTGCCCAGAGATGTGTTCCAAAAATATAATCTACGCCATCTAAGCAACCATCTTCAATCATTGCAATTGCACCACCTGGAGCCAACTCCTCAGCGTGTTGATGGATGAAAACAATCGTTCCTGATAACTCATCTTTTAATGAGTTTATTGCTTTAGCTAAACCTAGTAAGCTAGCAGTGTGACCATCATGTCCACATGCATGCATGACTCCAGGTACTTTTGATTTATAAGGTACATCTTTTTCATCTTGAATAGGAAGAGCATCAAAATCAGCTCGTAAGGCAACGGTTTTTCCAGGTTTGTTGCCTCGAAGGGTTGCAACGACACCGCGTCCACCAACATTTTCTTGAACCTCATGGCCTAACTCTCTGTGGAAATCAGCAATAAGTTTAGGAGTCTTAACTTCATGAAAGGATAGTTCAGGATTTTCATGGAGATGACGACGAAGTGAGACTATTTCTTCAAAATTCTCATCGATTGCTTTAAAAAGGTTTTCTTTCATGTGTAACCTCCGTTTTGTAAACATCCGTTAATTGATTTATATTTTCTTAATTTTAGCAGGATCTCTTAAAAATAGAAACAGTTAAGTATATGTGTTAACACTTAAGTTAAAGCCAATAAAAAAGAACATTTCAAAGTGAAATGTTCCTACATGTGCTATTAAGTTTAAAAGTTAAATGGAATAAACTGCGCCAAATACCCTGATAGTCTTGCAAATAGCCCTGTGTAAAGTAAAACACCTAAAACTACCATGATACCACCACTTACTTTTTGGATAGTTGGAATGAACTTATTGATCTTTCTAATTTTATTTAATGATCTTGAGTAAAGTATGGCTACAATTAGAAAAGGTATACCTAAACCAACTGAGTAGATGAATAATAAGAACATACCAGACGCCATTGTTCCGCTTTGAGCTGCTAAAATTAGAATTGAAGATAAAACAAGACCAATACATGGTGACCAACCAGCCCCGAAAACAAAGCCAAACATTACTGACCCGATAAAACTCATTGATTTCTTCGGCTTCGTATGTAGGCGCTTTTCATTCATTAGCATCTTAATTGAGAATAACCCTAGCATTTGTAGACCTAACACAACAATAATAATCCCGCCAATCTTCTCTAGGAGTTCCCGGTTTTTCATGAAGACTTGACCGATAAATGTACTTGATGCACCTAATAATAAAAAGATAATTGTAAAGCCAAGGATGAACCCAAGACTTCTTGAAATAATCATTCTTCTGTCTGCATTGACTTGGTTATTAGATATTTGTGTACCAGTTAACTGCGCTAAGTAAGCTGGTACTAACGGGAAAACACATGGTGATAAAAAGGAGATAACACCAGCGAATAAGGCTAACCAGATTGAAATAAACGTAAATTCAGTTATTACCAAAGAAAACACCTCTTTATAGTTTGGAGTATAGAGCATAAGGGAAAAGAACTATTCATATATTTTCTCATTAACAGTTGACCCTATTTATACAATAATCGATATTTACTATATTATCATGGACAATTGTTAACAAAGTGAAAACAATCTTGTAACTTTATGATACGTTGTTTCGTATAGAAAATAAAGTCGGATAGGTTCAATATTTGTCGAACCTAGGTTAAAATTGAATTTAGAGACTGCACTAGAAAGGGGGACGACGATGAAAAAGAACTTATTTATAGGAATTCTACTATTCTCAATAATGACGGTATTAAGCTTCTCTATTTATATAACTATTATCATAGCTGGAAACTATGCCATTGATAATAAAAAGCTTGTCATGGATGCTGCGACAACGCTAGTTGATCAGAATGGTGAGGTTGTAACCAAACTATTTGTTGAAAATCGAGAGATTGTTCAAATTAGTTTAGTCCCCAAGAATGTTCAACATGCCTTTGTGGCGATGGAAGATGCAAGATTTTATGAGCACCGCGGGATTGATTTTCGTGCAATTGCTAGAGCTCTTTATCGTGATATTGTAGCTAGGGGAAAAGTTGAAGGTGGAAGTACGATAACTCAGCAATTAGTGAAAAATACTTTTTTAACGAATGAAAAAACTTGGCTTCGTAAGACGAAGGAAGTACTTATCGCAATAAATCTAGAACGTCGCTATAGTAAAGAGGCAATTCTAGAGATGTATTTAAATAGAATTTACTTTGGTCATGGTGCCTATGGTATTCAGGCAGCTTCTAAATTATATTTTAACAAAGATATAAGTGAACTTACGATTGATGAAGGAGCTCTACTTGCAAGCTTACCTAAGGCACCAAACACGTATTCACCATTTAATAACATAGAACTTAGCAAACAAAGAAGAGACCTAACACTGAGTGTAATGGAACGAAGAGGCTATTTAACAGCAGAAGAAGCTGTTAGATTGCAAGGACGTACAATTAAAGTTGATTTTAATCGAATTACTCAAAACCCAGCGTATTTAACGTATATAGATATGGTACTTGATGAAGCAGCGGAATTGTATCAACTCTCAAGTACGGAAATTTTAAGAGGTGGTTATACAATTGTTGTTCCTATGGATTTAGAACTCCAAAAAAAATCTTATGAGATGTTTCAATCTCCGGAAAATTTTCCTAATGATGGGCCAAATCAGCTGGTTGAAAGTGCATTTGTCTTGCTAGATAGTGACTCGGGGGGAGTAGTAGTTGCTCAAGGTGGACGTAATTATGTTCGAAGTGGACTAAATCGTGTTCACGTAAAAAGGCAGCCGGGGTCAGCGATTAAGCCTTTAGTGGTTTATAGTCCTGCGATTGAAACTGGGCTATATGGCCCCTATAGTCTTCTTAAAGATGAGTTATTGAATTATGGTGGTTATGAACCTCGAAACTATAATAACAGCTATGAAGGCATGCTTACGATGTATGATGCCTTAAAAGACTCATCAAATGCGTCTGCAGTCTGGTTGTTAAATGAGCTAACAGTTAATAAAGGTAAAAGTTATTTAGAAAAACTAAACATACCGATTGAAGATGATGGGTTAGCATTAGCACTAGGAGGAATGGCAGAGGGACTAAGTCCGCTTCAATTAGCAACAGCCTACCGCCCCTTTTCTAGGGATGGAAAAAAGATAGAGCCTTATTTTATACAGAAGATTTATGATCGAAATGGCAAACTAGTTGGTGAGAGAGTTACGTTTGAAGAACAAGTTCTTTCTCCCCAAACTGCATGGTATATGACAAGAATGCTAGAAGCTGTCGTTAATGAAGGTACTGGCAGGCATGGTAAAGCTGACATTGCGATTGCTGGGAAGACGGGTACAACATCGTATCAAGGAGTTAAAGGTGGAGCAAGAGATGTTTGGTTTGTAGGGTACACTTCCAAATTCGTTGGTGCTTTATGGATGGGGTTCGATAGAACGGATAATCAGCATTATTTAACTGTTGGAAGCTCTTATCCTACAAAGCTATTTAAGGAGATTGTAAACGATGAAAGTAGCTTAGTAGCTTTCGAAAAACCTGACCATGTTCAGGAATTAGAGTCACCGGTCAGATTTGTTGAAATCAATGACTTGAAGGCAGACCTTACTTTTAAAGGGTTGGGATTAAATGTCAGACTGAATTGGACTACTTCGGATGATGAGAGACTACGTTATCATATATACGAAGTTAGTAATAACGGTATCCTTCTGAAGGTTGGTCAAGTTGATGGAGTAGGAGAATATATCATTCATGGCGTTAACTTATTTTCACTAAACGACTATGTTGTGAAACCTTATAATCCACAAACAAACACGGAAGGTGGCCTATCAAACCAAGCAAGGGTTAATTTTGCTTTTAGGAATGTTGTAGATTGATAAAAAAATAGCATTGCTCATGTAAACTTCACGTTCATATTGAAACGTGAAGTTTTTTGTAATTCTGAGTTTTATGCTATTACATAAATTAGGTTAAATGGTGAAAAATACTATTACGCTAAAACTAATTAAGGTGATAATAATGATTGAAATTGAATATAGACTCTTGGGATTTTTGCCCCAAATGGCAACTTTCGTAATTGCGGTTGGCTTGATAATTTCTTTATTAATCATACAACGAGTGAATGACTGGGTGAATGAAAAGGTGAAATTGCCTTGGATGGAAGAGACAAATCTTCAACAGAGAAAGAGAATGGAACAAAGAAAAGGAAGCGAGTAGTGGATAAATGAACTCTGAAAGTTATCAAATTACAAAATTGGAAATGACGATTACCCTAATTTCAATGATTATTGGTGTAGGTATATTAACTTTGCCTAGAGTACTAGCCAATGTAGTTGGAACTCCTGATGGTTGGATATCACTTATTATTGGGGCAGTTCTTAATATGATCATCGTTTTTCTTATTGTTCATCTTCACCGGCAATTCAGTGGTAAAACATTTATCGGTTTTTTTGGGGACAAACATTTCGGTAAGTGGATTGGGAAACTATTCAGTATAATTTTCCTTTTATACTTTCTTGCTTTGACAGCTTATGAAGCCCGAATTTTATTAGTAGTAGTGAAGATCTACTTGCTGGATCGCACCCCTTCAGAAGTAGTGGCAATTCTGATCTTATTGACAACAACATTTGCTGTTACGAAAGGTGTTCAAGGAATTATCCATTTGAATTTAATGTTCTTTCCTATTGTTATGTTTATCATATTTCTCATCATTATCTTTAATATTCCACAAGCAAATGTAGATGAAATTTTACCGATTCTATCAGAAGGACTTACCCCAATTTTTATGGGGGTTTCGGAGACAGCACTTGCCTTTTTAGGTATTGAAATATTATTTTTCTTTTTAGCATATGTGAAGTCTCAAGATCTGAAAGCTACTACGTTAAACATGGGAATTGGCTTTATTGGATTTTTGTATGTAAGTATTACTTTGTTGTGTTTTACGGTTTTGGGTTTTAACTCTACAGAAACGATTACTTTTCCGTTTGTCGCTTTAGCAAAGGAAGTTGAAATAATTGAAGGGGTAGTCGAAAGGATCGAGCCCTTTATGATAGCTGTCTGGATTATGTCTATTTTTAATACGATGGCTATTATACATTTTCTTGCTTCCAAAATAGTCAAGGATGAGATGTTGAAAAAGGTTAGGTTATCAAGTATTGCCATTTACTTATCAGGTATTATTTTCATTCTCATCTTTATTCCTAATTCTGTGCAAGAAACATTTCTTTTTGGTGATTATATTTCATATTTGGGTTTTGGTCTTACATGTTTGTCATTAGTTACAGGCTACCTTCTGTTATTTTTCAGGAAGAAAGTTTTGAAAAAAGACAAAAGCGAGGCGGTGTAATGTGTATAGATTAGCTCTGGTAGTTATCGTAAGTTTACTTCTACTAACGTCTTGCTGGGATCGAAGAGAAATTGAGGATATTAGCTTTGTCTTGGCCGTAGCACTAGACCCCCTTGAAGATAATGAACGGGAACACTTTGAAGGCCAATTTAGAAAAGAAACAGGTAAAGAACCTGAGCAATTATTTAAGTCGACATTTCAAATTGTAATTCCAGGTACGCTTACAGAAGGGCCTAAATTTGAACAAAAACCCTTTTTTACTATAAGTTCAGTAGGCCGAAATAACTTCAAAATTCTTCGAAGTATAGCAGCAAGAAGAAGTAGGCGTTTAAACTTTGAACACTTAAAAGCAATTATTATTAATGAGGAAATAGCTAGATCTGGGAACATAGGCAAAATGATTGACCTATATGTTAGAGATCATGAGATGCGTAGAAGTACGTTAATGTTTGTCTCAAATGGGAAAGCAGAAGAGGTTTTAGAAAAAAAGCTTCCACTAGAAATGATGACGGCCATCTCCATTAAGATGATTCAAGAAAATTATCCAGCCCATCAAGGGATGCCTTATCCAGTCGAGATTGGAACATTAGGAACAGCTATCATTGGTCACAGGAGTTTCATCATTCCTCGTATTACGGCTAAAAAAGGGACGGATGTTATCGTTTCCGGTGCAGGGATATTTCTTGGAAAGACTAATGAATTCATTGGTTGGTTAGGCGAAGAAGATCTTGAAGGATATAATTTTATTTTAGGGGAAGCAGAAAATTCAATTGTGGAAGCAAGGTTTGAAGAAAATCTATTTGTCTATGAGCTCGACAATATGGATACAGAAGTTGACTATTACAGAAAAAATGAAGCGAATTATTTCAAAGTTAAAATAAAGACTGAGGGAACGTTCGTTGAGAATTGGTTAGAAGGAGTCGAGATTGGTAACCAAACGGAATTGGAAAAGCTTGAGAAGGCATTAGAAGAGGAAATAAAATATGTAGCAGAAAAAATAATCAAGAAAATGCAACAAGAATTTCATGCTGATATTTTTAAATTCCATAGTTTTGTAAAAAAGAAAAATTATCAATATTGGAAAGAAGTTGAAGATCAATGGGACGGAGAAAATGGTGTTTTTTCAAAAGCAGTCGTCGAAATTGATGTGAAAGCAAAGATAAGACACTACATGACTAAAGAAAGATTAACATAGGGTGATACGTATGCTAAAGAAGCTACTTTCTAAATTAAATGCCAAAAGTGTAAGTAAAGAGAATGATTATACAATTGCTTTAACAGGTGATCTAGAAGAAACTGTTCGATCATTAAAAAAGATTGTTGGAGAAAGTGATGATATTTTACATCGAAGATTTCTAATAGGTAAAAAAATACCAGCAATTCTTTTCTTTGTTGATGGGCTTTGTGACAGTCAGAGTATAGAAGAGGACATTATCCGTCCGCTTATGTACTTTGTAGAAAGCCTCGATAAAAGTCAACTTCTGACCTATATTGAAAATGAAGTAGTTACATTAAGTGAGGTTAGAACAGAAGAGTCATTAGAGAAGTCAATGCTACCTTTATTATCTGGAGAAACAATACTAATTGTTGACGGGATAAAGGAATTAATTCTTTTTGAGACACGGAAATTTAACGAGCGTAGTATTGCTGAACCAGAAAGTGAAATTGTTGTTCGCGGTCCTAGAGATGGATTTGTTGAGACTTTGCACACAAATATCTTGCAAATTCGCCGCAGAGTAAGAGATCCCAACCTTGTTGTGCAGTTTGGAACGTTGGGTAGACGTGGTAAAAGTGATTTTGCAATTCTATATCTTAAAGGTATTGCAAATGAGAAACATATCAATGAAATGCGCTATCGAATTGCATGCATTGATAATGATCAAGTGTCTGAAACAGGGACTTTAGAACAATTTATTGAGGATAATGTTCTTTCGATTTTTCCACAAATGCTAAGAACTGAACGACCGGACAAAACAGTCTCCGCCTTGATGGCTGGGCAAGTGGTCGTCTTAAAGGATGGTAGTCCTTTTAGTCTAATGGCTCCTGTGACATTTCATATGTTGTTTCGGTCTCCTGAAGATTACTATGACCGTTGGCAGATTAGTTCTCTAATCAGACTTCTAAGATATTTAGCTGCTTTTATTGCTGTTTTTCTTCCAGCTATATATATTGCCATGGTTTCTTATCACCAAGGAATGATTCCGACATTATTAGCTATATCTATTGCAGGGACAAGAGAAGGGGTACCGTTCCCAGCTTTTGTTGAAGCAATTATAATGGAAGTTACAATTGAGCTCTTAAGAGAGGCGGGGGTACGTTTACCTAGGGCTGTAGGGCAGACGATTGGCATCGTGGGCGGCCTTGTAATAGGGGATGCTGCAGTCCGAGCAGGGATTGTAAGTCCTATTATGGTTATTGTAGTTGCCCTCACTGCAATAGCATCGTTTGCTATACCGGCTTACAACGTGAGTATTACGCTACGAATTCTTCGTTTTGTGATGATGCTAAGCGCTGCATCATTTGGTTTATATGGGATAGTTATTGTCTATATTTTTTTGAATATCCATTTAGTCGGGTTACGCAGTTTAGGCACATATTATACGTCTCCTTTTGCACCTTATCGCTTTAAGGAATGGAAGGATTTAATTGTTCGTCTACCATTAAGTGTTTTAACAAATCGTTTTTCGGAAATAAAGCCTAAAGACAAACAAAAACAAGTCTAGCTTTCATAATTTTTATCAATATTATGAACACTACGTGTAAATAGCTTGTAATGTAAAAAAAATCACATTGAGTTTCTAGTAGTAACTGTAAGATAAAAATAAATCAATTTTATGACATCTTAAGCTAAATTCTATACACTTATTACGAGAAAGGATATATTTATTAGGGTGTATAGAAAAATTACTGAAATAAAATGTTAACATGTACTAGTTTACATAAAGTACCAGTAAGAAGGGTGAGGGTATAATGACAAAGCAATTTAATGATAACTTTTTAAAGGCGACTAGAGGAGAAGAGGTTTCCCACGTTCCAGTTTGGTATATGAGGCAAGCTGGAAGATCACAACCAGAATATCGCGAAATTAAAGAAAAATATTCACTTTTTGAAATTACACATCAACCAGAGCTCTGTGCTTATGTTACTAAGCTACCTGTTGATCAATATAATAATGACGCAGCAATACTTTATAAGGATATTATGACACCTCTTCCTGCAATTGGTGTGGATGTAGAAATTAAGGCCGGGATCGGACCAGTAATTGCAAATCCAATCCGAACGTTTCAGGATGTAGAAAAATTAGGGACTATTAACCCTGAAGCAGATGTACCGTATGTATTAGACACGATTAAACTATTAAGAGAACAATTAACAGTTCCGTTAATTTCATTCGGAGGTGCCCCATTCACACTCGCAAGCTATATGATTGAAGGTGGCCCATCAAAAAATTATAATAAGACCAAGGCTTTTATGTATTCACAACCTGAAAGCTGGTTCTTACTAATGGATAAACTCGCAGAAATGACAATTACGTACTGTAAATCCCAAATACGAGCAGGTTCACAAGCAATCCAAATTTTTGATTCTTGGGTAGGGGCACTTAATGTTCAAGACTACCGCACATTTATTAAACCTGTTATGCACAAGATTTTTACTGCCTTAAAAGAAGAGAATGTACCTTTAATCATGTTTGGTGTTGGAGCTAGTCATTTAGCAAACGAGTGGCATGACCTTCCACTAGATGTCGTTGGTTTAGATTGGAGATTATCGATAAAAGAGGCAGGCGAGCGCGGAATTCAAAAAGCAGTCCAAGGAAACTTGGATCCATCCATGTTACTTGCTCCATGGGAGGTAATCGAGGCTAGAGCTAAGGAAATTCTTGACCAAGGATTAGCACATAAAGGTGGATTTGTGTTTAATCTTGGACACGGAGTTTTCCCGCAAGTTAACCCTGACACACTACGTAGATTAACTGCGTTTGTTCATGAGTATACGGCGAAATAAACTTTGAATTATGAATTATGAATTATGAATTATGAATTGCCTGTTAGTAATGCTAAGAAGCTTCTATACAAAATTCCATATTTCATAATTCGATTTTAGGAAAGAAAGGTGAAAGCAAATGTCAAAAAAAACGATCGGATTACTAGTTATGGCATACGGTACTCCTCGCAGTGTCGAGGAAATAGAACCGTATTATACACATATTAGACGTGGGAGAAAACCTTCTGAAGAAGCTCTAAATGAATTGACAGAGCGTTACGAAGCAATTGGTGGTATTTCTCCTTTAGCACGAATTACAGAAGAACAAGCACAAGCATTAGAAGATAAATTGAATGAACTGAATACAGATGTTCAATTTAAACATTATTTAGGCTTAAAGCACATTGATCCTTTTATTGAAGATGCTGTTGATCAAATGAAGGCAGATGGTATTGAAGAAGCCGTTAGTATTGTGTTAGCTCCACACTATTCAACGTTTAGTGTAAAGTCATACAATGGCCGTGCTAAGGAGCATTCAGAGAACATAGGAGGGCCGACAATACATAGCATTGATAGCTGGTATGATCATCCTAAGTTTATCCAATATTGGGTAGAACAAATTCAGAAAACAATGAGTGATATGACTGAAGAACAGCAAAATCAATCTGTAGTTATCTTCTCTGCACATAGTTTACCAGAGAAAATTTTGCAAAACGGGGATCCTTACGTAGCTCAATTGCAAGAAACTGCAGACTTAATTGCAAAAGCAGCAGAAGTAAAAAATTACACAATTGGTTGGCAAAGTGAGGGAAATACACCTGACCCTTGGATTGGCCCAGACGTTCAAGATTTAACTAGAGATCTATACAATGACCATGGCTATAAAGCATTTGTATACTGTCCAGTTGGGTTTGTGGCAGATCATTTAGAAGTTCTTTATGATAATGATATCGAATGTAAAATTGTTACTGACGAGTTAGGTGTTAATTATTTTCGTCCAGAAATGCCAAATGCTAAGCCACTATTTATCGAGTGTTTAGCAGATGTCGTTATGACCAAACTAAAGAAGGATAGTGGACGCTAATGACCAAAAAGAGGGTAGCCATTATTGGCGGGGGAATTACGGGGTTAACGGTTGCTTATTACTTACAAAAAGAAATCCTCTCGAAACATTTAAACTGTGAATATAAGCTATATGAAAAATCGACAAAGCTTGGTGGGAAAGTTTCAACAGATTACAGAAACGGTTTTGTGATTGAAATGGGGCCGGATTCATTTTTAGCAAGAAAGCAAAGTGCATCACGATTAGCCAGGGAAGTTGGACTAGAAAATGAATTAGTTTCTAACGGAGGCGGGGGTGCATTTATTCTCAATAATGAAAAGCTTTATCCTATACCAGGAGGAGCAATTATGGGGATTCCAACACAAATGGCGCCATTTGCTACGACTAAGCTTTTCTCTCCAATCGGAAAACTCAGAGCCGCAGGTGATTTAATTTTGCCAAGAGCTAGTGATCCGGAAGTTGATATGTCGTTAGGAAGTTTTTTTCGGAAACGATTAGGGAATGAGGTCGTTGACAATCTAATTGAACCTCTGTTATCAGGCATTTATGCTGGAGACATAGATCAGTTAAGTTTAATGGCGACCTTTCCACAATTTCATCAAGTAGAGCAAAAGCACCGTAGTTTAATCTTAGGAATGAAAAAAGCTACTCCACCGAAACCAAAAACACCATCTGCAACAAAGAAGTCTAAAGGGATGTTTCTTTCGTTTAAGAGAGGCTTACAGTCATTAGTTGATGGCGTAGAGAAGTATTTAGATGAAGAAGCAATTATTAAAGGTGTTGGTCTAAATAAAATAGAGAAAAAGGCTGATGCCTATGAGCTTACTTTTTCAAACGGAATTGTTGAAACGTTTGATTTAGTTGTAATGGCTACCCCTCATGCTGTGACAGAGGAAGCGTTAAGGAACTATTCTTTTGTAAAACCTTTGGCACATATTCCTTCAACTTCAGTTGCAACAATCGCGATGGCGTTCAAGCAAAACGCCATAAAAAAAGACATTAATGGCACTGGATTTGTAGTCTCAAAGAAAAATGATTATAATATCACTGCCTGTACATGGACCCATAAAAAATGGCATCATTCAACTCCAGAAGGGTACGCACTTTTACGCTGTTATGTTGGTCGAGCCGGGAATGATGCGATTGTTGATTGGTCTGATGAAGAAATCAGTAATGCTGTCTTAGCGGATTTAAATAAGACGATGCAAATTGATGAGAAGCCTGAATTCACGATCATAAGAAGATGGAAAGAAGCAATGCCTCAGTATGTAGTCGGTCATAAGCAACGTATGGAAGAATTGAAAGAACAGCTACAAAAGCAACTGCCAGGAGTTTATGTTGCCGGTGGTTCTTTTGAAGGAATTGGTTTACCTGATTGTATTGATCAAGGTGAGGCTGTCGTTGCGAAATTGAAGAACCATTTACAATAATAATTTCTGTAAGCTCAACGAGTTACTTATAACAAAAGCGCATGGATTTAACCAATAAATCCGTGCGCTTGTTCTTTTCTTACATAATTAATTGGCTGATATCTTCATCTAGGGTATTTTTCCGATTATTTTAGGATAAAAAAGCCACAATGTTTACGAAAAGAGCCTTTCTATAATCAATTCTTGTTATGCTTCATATAGTGACATTATAGCCCGTGTAAATTGTTTCAATAGCTACTTAACAAAGGAGTGTTGGAGGACAATTAGCTCTATTCAGCTAAATGTAATGTTATATATGGAGGTGATGGTGATTTGAATAGTCCATGAGTAGTCAAAAATGAGGTCGTGTACGACCTTCAAGATCAGCGCTGGATCAAAAATAGTAAGCAACTAGACAGTAGCATAGAAATGAAAGTAGTGCTTACTTTCGATGACGGCCCTAGTCGTCAATTAAATAGGATATTGGACATTCTAAGGGATAGGAAAGTTTCAGCTATTTTCTTTTGGCAGTCTAAATTACTCTACAAAGAAAGACCATGGAAACGAGTGATTGAGGAAGGGCATGCAATTGGAGCACATACCTATAGTCACAAAAATTTAGTTAAACTTAGAAGAGATCAACAGTTGAAGCAAATTAAAATGAACATCTCTCAAATTGAGGATATAACAGGCTATAAAGTAAACTACTTTAGACCACCGTTTGGACAATACAACGAAGATACCATGTCAATCTTAGATGAGTTAGACCTAATCCCGATGATGTGGGAAATATCTTCATATGATTGGGAAAATAAATTGACACCTAACAGAATCATATACAATGTTGTTGAAAATATTATGGATGGCTCGATTATTCTTTTGCATGAATTAGAACAAACGGTAACAATCTTGCCCCAACTTATTGATGAAGTAAGAGGGAAAGGATTTGAGTTTATTGTGTAGCTGTTCTCATATTTATGTTTTAAACGAACGAAAAAAGAGAATGGCTCTTCACCATTCTCTTCTTATACTACTTAGTGTCAGCAATAATTTTATCTAATTTTGAAGTATCAACAAAGCCTTCTAGATTTGGTTCTTTATCAATGAAATTTAGTTCATATGATGCAGTCGCCCATGCTTGAAGTGCATCAGCATGTGTTTCAGTTGTAACAACCATACGCTTCCAAGCATTTTCTAAAACAGACTGTGGAAGTCTTTGTTGTGATAAGTTAAATAATAAGTCGTTAATTGTTACTAAAGTGTCTGCTGTATTTTCATACGTGTAATCAACTGCACGCTTATGAGCTTTTAGGAATTGATCGACAGTTTCAGGGTTTTCTTTTAAGAATTTTGGAGTTGTAACAACAACTACACTTGCTAATGTTTCGCCAAGGTATACTTCATTCCATTCAGTAATTACCTTTGCTCCGAATTCTTCAACTAAATAAGTTCCCCAAGGTTCAGGTGCAGCAGCAGCATCAATTTCACCAGACTCAAACATAATCATCATATTTGCAGGGTTTACACGTGGTTGGTGATCAACAACTCCACCACGTCTAGTTGTTGTTAAGCCCATATCTTGTAACATAATTTCTAATTGTACATTGTGTGTGCATCCATTTCCAGGAGTACAAAATGATTTGCCAGCAAAATCTTCTAACGTTTCAATCCCAGAACCTTCACGTGCAACAATAAGAGTAGCACCATTAGCAGCAGCGCCTAATACTACAATGTCTCCACCTGCTAAGAAGTAGTTAATAGCAGGTCCTGGTCCTACATAACCAATTTGGATAGCATTATTGTCTAACGCATCAATAAAGTCGTTTCCGTTAGGGAAAGAAGTATATTCAACGGTAGTTTCTTTCATTTCCTCTTCAAAAAATCCTTTTTCTTTTCCAACGATTGCAGCTGCATGGTCTAGATTTGGAAAAAAACCAATCGATACTGTATCAGCTTTGTTAGATCCACAAGCTGCTAATACTCCAATAACTAACGATAACATCATTACCAATAAAAACTTTTTCAACTTACATTCCTCCATATAATATATTTATCATAATCTATGAAACTGCTATAAACTTACTTTGAGAGACCCCAACGAGTCATTACTTTTCTTTCAATAGGAGCGAAAATTAAATACTCTACAATTAATCCAATGACTGAGATTATGACCATAATGGCAATAACTAGGTCCATATTAAACATGTCTCTTGCATCAAGTAGTGTTCTACCTAATCCGCCACGGCCCAAAAGCTCCCCTGCCATTAATGCGCGCCAACCAAAAGCCCAAGCTAGACGAGCACCAGTTAAGGCAGCTGGAATTGAAGCGGGGATCATTACCTTCCAAACGAGTTCTGAGCCACTATAGCCCATGGTCCTGGCAGCTCTTATTAGTAATGGTGGGACGTTTTTGATACCCATGCGGACATTCATAGTCATGGCCCAAGTACCACCTAAAACAATAATAAAGATAATTGCTGTATTTCCTTGGCCAAAGAAGATCAGTGCAATTGGGAGCCAGACGATACTTGGTATTGATTGAAGCGCTATAACTAAAGAACCAAGAGTTTCGTCTGCAAGCTTTGATCGTCCTAATAGAATTCCTAATGAAACACCGATTATTAAGGCTAAAGCAAATCCGAAAGTAATCCTTTGTAAACTTGTAATTAAAGCACTACTTAAAATGCCAGTTTCAAAGAATCCTCTATATAATTGCACGACTGCGCCACTTGGCGAAGGGAAAAATCTCGTTTGGAGAAAGCCGAATTCTACATTTAGTCTATATATGCTCTCCCATATTGCGATTAGAGCCGTAAAGAAGACTAGCCTTCTTACTATTGTAGTCATCACCCATTTCCTCCTTCATTACTTTCTCAATCTCCCCAGCTAATAAGCTCATAATATCTTCTTCAATTTTTAGGAACTCTGGGGAAGAAGGTTTACGCGGTCTTGGAAGATCGACTTTAAATTCTTGAATAATACCACCGGGTCTTGTGCCCATTAAGACAATCCGATCTGAGAGAAGAACCGATTCACGAATATTGTGAGTTACAAAGATAATTGTTTTTCCTGTTTGTTCCCAAATGAATTGAACTTCTTTGTGTAACATCGAACGAGTTTGTTCATCTAATGCCCCAAACGGTTCATCCATTAATAGAATTTCAGGATCCATCGCAAGTGCTCTTGCAATCGATACTCGCTGCTTCATCCCACCTGATAATTCATGAGGATAAGATCCTACGAATTTACTTAAATGTACAAGTTTAAGATATTCAAGCGCTTTTTTCTCAGCAACTTCCTTGCTAAGTTTTTGCTTTTTAAGTCCAAACATGACATTTTCTAAGACGGTTAACCAAGGCATTAACGCCGCTTCTTGAAAAACGACACCACGATCAGGTCCAGGACCATTTATCTCTTTTGTTCCAATCGTCACAATTCCATTAGTTGCTTTGTCTAACCCAGCGATAATATTTAACAGTGTTGACTTTCCACAGCCAGATGGACCTAGTAGAGACAAAAACTCACCTTTTTTAATCGTTAGATTAATGTCATTGAAGACTGTAAACGTAGTATTTTCTTCTTTATTAGAAAACGTTTTTTCAACGTTCTTAATCGTAACGTGTTCCATATAAAAACCTCCAAACACATTAATAAGATAAAACATATATTTTTACTCGGAATTAAACTATTACTAGTATATGACGGATAGTGAAAACTGTCAATCATATAATTGCACCTAAAAAAACAGTGACAAAGGGATTTTTTTTTGGTTTATGGAGAAAATGTTGGTAAAAAACAATGAATTCGATTGTTTATTACTATTTTTATGATAACATATAGTGTAGCGCATAGACCGGAATATCTTGGTAGCAGTTAATTCTGGGTTGAATAATTTTCTACTCTTGTTTATTATGCTTTGTTGTCTAACAAGGCATTCTTTTTATAGGAAGTTTGTTTGGAAGGTAGAAAGGGTTTTGTTAATACAGGCAAAACTAAATCTAGTGGAAATAGGTGTTGGATATGAAAGAGGATCGAAATATCTTACAAATACTTCGACATTCTAGGCATGATTGGCTTAATGTCATACAGTTGATCAAAGGAAATCTTACTTTGAAGAAATATGATCGAGTCGAGGAAATTATACAAGAGATTGTAAATCAAACACAAAATGAAAGTAAGCTTTCGAATTTAAATATGCCTAAATTTGCAAGTGATCTATTAGTTTTCAACTGGGTAAACAAAAATCACTTTCAATTAGAGTTTGAGGTTATTGGTGATTGTGTCGATCTTCAATCATATGATGAAAGGCTATTACAATGGTTCATGGAATTTTCAAATCACTTAAACGAAAGCTGTGAGCGGTATGGAGAAAATCACCTACAATTAACAGTTGAGTTAATGGAAGAGGAACTTCCCCGCTTTACATTTGATTTCCATGGGAGTTTACAAGAAGTGGAAAAAATAAATAAATTTCTTGGAAACGAGCAGAATTGGAATGAACAGTTGCAATTAGTGGAATCTTATATTAATAAAGAAGAGTTTTATATAACAATTCAGTTAGTCTAACAGGCTAAGCTAACTGGATAATGATAATTTTGAGGTGAAAAGATGTTTGTAGATAAGGTTACAGTGTATGTTAAAGGTGGCGACGGTGGTAATGGAATGGTTGCATTCCGTCGTGAAAAGTATATTCCTGATGGTGGTCCCGCTGGTGGGGACGGTGGAAGTGGAGCAAATGTTGTCTTTGAGGTAGAGGAAGGTTTAAGAACATTAATGGACTTCCGCTATCAACGCCATTTCAAGGGTGACCGTGGCGAGCATGGAAGATCCAAAAGTCAACACGGCAAAAATGCTAGTGATTTTGTTATAAAAGTGCCTCCAGGGACGACAGTGATTGATGAAGAAACGAAGATAACGATTGCTGACCTAGTGAAACATGGACAAAGGGCCGTAATTGCAAAAGGTGGCCGTGGAGGTCGGGGAAACAGTCGCTTTGCAACTCCAACAAACCCAGCACCAGAAATAGCTGAGAATGGTGAACCAGGTCAAGAGAGAAATATCACGTTAGAATTAAAGCTTCTTGCTGATGTTGGCCTTGTTGGCTTCCCAAGTGTTGGGAAATCAACATTACTATCGGTTGTTTCGGCAGCAAGACCAAAAATTGCAGAGTACCACTTTACTACAATAAAACCTAATTTAGGTATGGTGGAAGTTGAAGAAGGCCGAAGCTTTGTTATGGCGGACTTACCGGGATTAATCGAGGGTGCTCATTTAGGAGTCGGATTAGGGCATCAGTTCCTAAGACATATTGAGCGGACAAAAGTAATTGTGCACGTTATTGATATGTCTGGCCTAGAAGGTCGCGATCCTTATGATGATTACGTAAAGATTAAACAAGAATTGAAAGAATATAATCTTCGTTTAACTGAACGTCCAGAAATTATCGTTGCAAATAAAATGGACATGCCAAGTTCAGAGGAAAACTTAACGTTATTTAAAGAGCAGCTAGGAGAAGATATTCCAATATTCCCAATTTCAGCTCTTACGAAACAAGGTTTGAGAGAACTAATTCTAGCTATTGCTGATAAAGTGGATGTTACTGGTGAATTTCCGCTTACTGAACCAGAAGAAGAAGAAAGTAGAATTGTTTATCGTCATGAAAGAGCCGAGGCTCCATTTAAAATTAGTAGGGATGATGATGGTGCATATGTTCTTTCTGGTGATGCATTAGAGAAGTTATTTAAAATGACTGATTTTAGCCGAGATGAGTCAGTACGTAGATTTGCTCGTCAAATGCGCGGGATGGGTGTTGATGAAGCACTTCGTGAACGCGGTGCAAAAGACGGAGACCTTGTCCGAATTATGAAGTTTGAGTTTGAATTCATTGAATAATTCTAAAAAAGCTACCTTCAAAGGTAGCTTTTTAATTACTAATTATGAATTTTGAATTGGAGAATTTAAAATACTTACATTAAAGCACTAAAATAATGTTCATAATTCATAATTGAATAGTTGTCAAAATAGTCTTGCAAATTTATAATGTAGTAATAGGAAATTTCAGGTGGTGTTGTCATTGTCGAAAAATAGTAGTGATGAATACTATTTGGTAAGGGCTGATATTTTGCCGGAAGCTATGCAAAAGACGTTAGAGGCAAAAGCCCTACTAGATAGTGGAAAAGTGAAAAAAATAAATGAAGCTGTTCAAGCAGTGGATTTAAGTAGAAGTGCTTTTTATAAATATAAGGATGGGATTTTCCCTTTTCATACAATGGTGAAGGAGAAGATCATTACTCTTTCAATACATCTTGAAGACCGTTCTGGGACACTATCACGCTTACTGTCAGTTGTTGCTGAAGCGGGTTCGAACGTATTAACGATCAATCAAACAATTCCGCTTCAAGGTCGTGCAACCATCACGTTATCCATTGAAACAGCTTCAATGAGTATTGGGATTGATCAGTTGGTTAAACAAATTCAACATCTTGATGCAGTGGAGAAAGTAGAGTTAATTGGATCAGGTGCTTAGGTTAGGACCAGGAAGGAGAACAGGATGAACAAAATTGCTTATTTAGGCCCGAAAGGAACCTTTACTGAAGTTGCTGCAAAAGCTGTGTTTCCTAATGATAAACGTGTTCCCTTTTCTTCAATTCCTGATTGTATGGATGGTGTTGCAAAAGGACTTGTAGAGTTTGCAGTAGTTCCGATTGAAAATGCTATTGAAGGCTCGGTCAATCTCACGTTAGATTATTTAATTCATAACCAAAAGCTACTAATTCATGGTGAGGTTATCGTACCAATAGAGCAGCATTTACTCGTACACAAGAACCATGTTTCGAAATGGACAAAAATTGAGAAGGTGTACTCGCATCCACATGCAATTGCTCAATGTCATCAATTTTTACGAACAACATTACCAAATGCAAGCTCAGAGTATATGAATTCAACAGGTGCAGCAGCAGAGTTTGTTGCTAACCATCCAGAGCTGCCTATCGCTGCGATCGGCAATCTTTTAGCGGCCGATCAATATGATTTGGAGATTGCTCAACAGAAAATACACGATTACGAAAATAATCATACTCGTTTTGTTATTTTGAAAAGTGATGAAAGTGACTTTACTACTCAATCGCCATTTTATACTGGAGATAAAACTACACTTATGGTTACCTTACCTGCGGATTACCCAGGTGCGCTTCATCAAGTATTGTCAGCGTTCGCTTGGAGAAAACTAAATTTATCAAAGATAGAGTCAAGACCAATGAAGACTGGTTTAGGAAACTATTTCTTTGTCATAGATGTAGCTATGAAAATGGACGATGTTTTAATTCCAGGAGTAATGGCTGAATTAGAAGCACTCCAATGTCAGGTAAAGCTATTAGGTAGTTACCCATGTTTTTCACTATCAAAAAAGTTTAGTGAGGTTAAAATAAAATCATAAAACAGCTAGGATAGCAGTCCTAGCTGTTTTTGTTTTTTTCCTAACTATCCTCTGCTTTTAACAAGAAGCCTGCTTCCTCTAACGCTTGGCAGATTTCCTCAAGTATACTTATATTTCTTGCTTCTATCGTATGAAGATGAACCCCATCCGTGAGTTGAGACAACAGTGCTGCTTTTGTTGTTGCCATTCTTGTAATAAACTCTTTGACATCTCGGCGATTTCGAAGCATAAGTGATGCAGTTAAATCTCCGTATACGGGGTGTTCTACAACTACATCCTTAACAATGCCTCCAAAATCAACGATGATGTTCAACTCATCTTCTGTTTGCTCGGGAAGATGCTTGCAGGCAACAACCTTTGATACAAAATTCGTCTTTGTTTGTTCTTTCATGTACACATACCCTTGAGCGGTTGCTAAGATTGGGTAGTTTCGCGCTTTAAGAAGTGAGATGTCTTGAACAATTACTTGTCGACTTACATTTGTCTTAGAGGCTAAATGGGTACCGGTAATTGGTTGTTCCTTATCCATAAGCCATTTAAGGATTAGTTCTCTTCGTTCTTCTCCTAATATTTTTTTAGATTGTTGCTTCATTCGCTTGCCCCCTATTACTGAAAGAATTCCTTCACAGTTGCTTCAATAGCTGCTGCTGTTCTTTCTATATGTTCTTCCGTCGTTTGTTTTCCCATGGAAATACGAATTAATTCTGTTGCAGCTTCTTTTATGTAACCTAGTTGGAGCATCGTTTTCGAAGCATTTTGTTCGCCAACTTTACATGCAGTACCAGTAGAAATGGCTATATTTTTCTGATTAAGTTGTAACATGACCCATTGCCCTTCTATTCCATGGATTTGAAGTGACAGATGGTGAGCTAATCGATTTGAGCTGTGGCCGACAAGACTATAAGAGATATTCTTTCCCGATAGTCTTTGAAGCAATAGCTGACTTAATTTCTTAAGGCGAATAGCTTCATGATCTTGATATTTAACAATTTCTATTGCAGCTTCGGCAAAGCTTGCAATTGCTGGTACGTTTACAGTTCCTGCCCTAAATCCTTTTTCGTGTGAAGTATTTGGTATAATTGGTTTCCAGTTTACATGAGGAGAGATATATACTGCTCCAACACCCTTTGGACCATATATTTTATGGCTAGATAGGGAAATGCTATCTAGATTTAGAGCTTTGACATCAACAGGAATCTTTCCAAATGATTGAACGCAATCACTATGAAACAGGATGTTATGTTGTTTTAAGAATAAACCAATTTCAGCTATACTTTGGATAGTGCCTATATCCGAGTTAGCATGTCCAATTGAAACGAGTATGGTATTCTCTTTAATCTCATCCTTTAATTTTGAGATGGATACTAAACCTTCACGGTCTACGTCTAAAAAGGTCACGTCAAATCCTTCTTCTTCTAGTTGTAGAAAAGTATTTAAAACTGAAAAGTGTTCAATGCTTGTAGTGATAATATGGCCCTTTTTTCCCTTAACAAGTGACTTAATTGCCAAGTTGTTAGAGTCAGATCCACCTCCTGTAAAGTAAACCCCACTTGCTTCCCCGTTAATACAGTTAGCGATAGCTGTTCTTGATTGTTCAAGCAAGCTGTTAGCCTTTGATCCTTCGTCGTGTAAACTACTAGGGTTTCCGAAGAAATTCTTGGATGCCTTTGTAAAAACTTCTAACGAACGTTCTGACATTGGTGTTGTGGCACAATAATCTAAATAAATCATGAAAGTCCCCCTGAATGTTTTATCAGAAATTCATAAAATTTTAATTAATACTTTAATTTTTTCACATTTTATGCGCATTAGTAAAGTTTGGAGTAATAACCTGATAAAAAAAGTCTTGTCACTAGTTTAAAAGTATGTAAATATAGGTGTCAAGACAGTTGTGTATTTAGTCTGTATAATTGTAACTAATGACCAACTTAGTAGTCAGTGGTAGTCTCACTTTGCATTTAGAATAGTATTCACCTAATACTCATAAAAAGTTGTTTAGTTTCCTTTATGAAAGGGGGATAAGCATGGATATTAAAAAAGCAGATGTTTTAATAGTCGGCAGTGGGCTTGCAGGCTTAATGACTGCAGATTACCTTTGCAACGACAAAAATGTGATACTTATCACAAAGTCGGAATTAAATCATAGCAATTCATGGCTTGCACAAGGTGGGATTGCTGCTGCAATAAACAAGGAAGATCATTGGCATCACCATTACCATGATACGGTTATGGCAGGAGTGTTTCATAATCGGAAAGAAACGACCGAATTACTTGTGAAACATGGAACTAGATTAATTAAAAGACTAATAGATGCTGGAGTATCATTCGATAAAAATGAAAATAATGAACTGGCTTTAGGTATGGAGGGAGCTCATGGCAAAAGGAGAATTCTCCATGCAGGCGGGGATTCAACTGGAAAAGTGATTGTGGAAGCCATTATGGCTAGAGTCTTGCCAAATATAACGGTTTATGAAAACGAAATGGCATATGATTTGTTCGTAGAGAATGGAGTTTGTCACGGTGTCTTTACTAAAGATACAGATGGAAATCCTAGGTTGTTTAAAGCTGATCACGTTATTTTGGCTACAGGTGGTGTCGGTCAACTGTATTCGGCTACCTCAAACTGCTTAGAAGCTACAGGCGATGGAATTGCTATGGCGTATCGAGCAGGTGCAAGTCTGGCAGATATGGAATTTGTTCAGTTCCACCCAACGTTACTTATGAATGGTGAGAGTAGTTGTGGTCTAGTTTCAGAAGCAGTTCGTGGCGAAGGAGCTCGTCTTGTTACAGAAGATCGTGTTCCTTTAATGACTGGAAAGCATCCAATGGAAGACTTAGCTCCTCGTGATGTTGTTGCAAGAGAAATCTTTCAAGCGAATTTGGCTCATAAAAAAGTATATCTTGATATTTCCAATGTTTGTAATTTTAAAGTTCGGTTCCCATCTATTCATAAAATGTGTGTTAGTACTCCTGAGATTTTAGAGACGGGATTATTACCTGTTCAGCCTGGAGCCCATTTTATTATGGGGGGAATTAAAGTTGATACTGAAGGACGCTCCTCGGTTCAAAATTTATATGCAGTAGGCGAATGTGCCTATACTGGGGTACACGGTGCGAACCGCTTAGCTAGTAACTCATTGTTGGAGGCTATTGTTTTTGCTGAACGACTCTCATCTGCAATATTAACAGCTAAAACTTACAATCATTGTGAACAACCTCCAATAAGTCTAAGTTCTAACCCAACAGTAAAACTTCCTTCTAAGCAGGAGATCCAGGAAGTCATGGATCGGTATGTTGGAATTAATAGAGACCACAATGGGTTAGAAAAAGCTGTACAATGGTTCCAACAATTTGAATCAATAATAGATGGAAAGAACCACTTTCACTTAACAGGGAATGAAAAAGTGATCTCTAATATGTTGACAGTAGGACTATTAATATCAAAAGCAAGTTTAATGAGAAATGAGAGTCGTGGCGGTCATTTTCGTGTAGATTACTCAAAATCAAATGACATTGAGTGGTATGGAAATAGAATCATTCATAGAACTGGTGAAATGTATCGTGAACAGTTCTTGGAACCTTCTGAAATGATCTGCTGAAAATAAAGGAGAGTCTATTCATGAATAAATTGAAATTAAACAATCTTCTTAGTTCGTTTTTTGAGGAAGATATTGGCTTTGGTGATCTAACAAGCGAATCTATTTTTAATGAAAAAGATTGTGGCTTTGGAGTTTTTATCGCTAAGAGCGAGGGAGTTTTTTGTGGAATTGATATTATCAAACAAGGTTTTAATATATTAAACGATCGAATTTCGATTGACTTTCATGTAGAAGATGGATCTATCGTAAAAAAAGGTGACAAAATCGCTACAGTAGAAGGTCCAGTTATTTATCTCCTAACTGGAGAACGTGTAATCTTAAATCTCATTCAGAGAATGAGTGGCATTGCTACAGTAACTAAGCAAGCAGTAACGAACGCGAATAGCACGCATACAAAAATCTGTGATACACGAAAAACTACCCCAGGGCTGAGAATGGTCGAAAAATATGCGGTCGCTTGCGGTGGTGGCTTCAATCATCGTTTTGGCCTTTTTGATGCAGTGATGATTAAAGATAATCATATTGCAGCGGCTGGTGGAATTGAAAAAGCTGTAGATAAGGTTAGAAAGAAGTTAGGTCATACGGTAAAAGTTGAAGTAGAAACAGAGTCTCGTGAAGATGTACTGGCTGCTGTAAAAGCAAAGGCAGACATTATTATGTTTGATAATCGTACACCAGAAGAAATCGTACAATTGCTAGAGCTAGTACCCGAAGGTATAGTGACAGAAGCTTCCGGTGGGATAACGATTGATAATGTAGCGAGTTATGCGGCTACTGGTGTGGATTACATTTCACTAGGTTTCCTAACACATTCGGCAAAAGCGTTAGATATTAGTTTTAATATTGAAGTTTAATAAAGTTTAATAAATGATGTTGACCAAAACGATTACTCAAAAAATTTACATTCACATTGAGAGGGGTTGGACCAATGAGCATTTTAGAAGCAATGAATGACCAACTGACTATACCAGAACGATATAAAACATTGTCCGTGGAGGAAATGGAAGCTAGGATTATTGAAATAAAAAATAAATTTGGAACACGCTTGTACATCCCGGGCCACCATTATCAGAAAGATGAGGTTATTCAATTTGCTGATGATACAGGAGATTCTCTAAAGCTTGCGCAACTTTCAGCAAATAATAAATCAGCTGAATATATCGTTTTCTGTGGAGTTCACTTTATGGCGGAAACTGCTGATATTTTGACAAACGAAAACCAAAAAGTTTTATTACCAGATATGAGGGCAGGCTGCTCTATGGCTGATATGG
Source organism: Anaerobacillus alkaliphilus (assembly GCF_004116265.1). Classification (NCBI taxonomy): domain Bacteria; kingdom Bacillati; phylum Bacillota; class Bacilli; order Caryophanales; family Bacillaceae; genus Anaerobacillus; species Anaerobacillus alkaliphilus. The sequence continues at coordinate 136,575 of NZ_QOUX01000042.1, forward strand.
CTAACCTTGAGCAGACTGAAAGATCTTGGGTAAAATTACAAGAGTTGTTCGGTGATACGATGTTGCCGTTAACTTACGTAAATAGCACAGCTGCAATTAAAGCTTTTGTAGGGAAGTATGAGGGTGCTACTGTAACTTCTTCTAATGCCAAAAAGATGGTTGAATGGGCATTTACACAAAAGGAACGAATTTTCTTTCTGCCAGATCAACATTTAGGGCGGAATACTGCATTTGAATTAGGTATTCCACTAGATGCTATGGCTGTTTGGGATCCTCACACAGAACAACTTGAATACACTGGAGAATTAACAGATATAAAGGTAATTTTATGGAAAGGTCATTGTTCAGTTCATGAAAAGTTTACAGTTGAAAACATTGAACAAATGAGAAGTGATTATCCTGGTATTAATATTATTGTTCATCCAGAATGCAGTCATGAGGTAGTTCAGTTGGCGGATTATGCTGGTTCAACTAATTATATAATTGATAAGTTAAATGAGGCTGAACCTGGTAGTATCTGGGCTGTTGGTACAGAAATGAATTTAGTAAAAAGGCTAGGGCAAGTTCACAACGATAAAAAGGTTCTTTCATTAAATCCTAATATGTGTCCATGTTTAACCATGAATCGAATTGATCTTCCACATTTATTATGGTCATTAGAAAGCATTGAAAATGGTGCACCGATCAATCAAATTTCTGTAGATAAAGACATTGCTTATCATGCTGTTTTGGCAGTAAATCGTATGCTTGATAGAGCGTAATTAAAAATATGACACCAAGGGTGTCATTTTTTTTGTCTTAGTTCGTCCTAAAATAAGTTGGAATTAACCTTAATAAAGTAGACATAAGTTAGTTTAGTATAGGATATTTTTTAAATTTTTCTCAAATAAATTCAGGGTAGTTTGGTTATATCTTCCTTTATTATCGCATAAATTGTGCTGAAGGACTTTATTGAACGGTGGCATGTAACATATGAATATATGCTATTGCTGAAGAATTAGCTTAGGGAGGGAACATGACGTGAAAATTCATATTGTTCAGCAAGGAGACACATTGTGGAAGTTGGCAAAGAAGTATGATGTTGATTTCGAGCAATTAAAAGCTGTTAATAATCATTTAAGTAATCCGGACGTCATCATGCCAGGAATGAAGATAAAAATTCCTGCTGCTGGTGTACCGGTAAAAAAACAAGCGGCTAAGAAAGAAGAACCGGTAAAAGAACTACAACCTAAGGAAGCACCAATTGTAAAAGAAGCTCCTGTTAAAAAAGAAGAATATAAAATTCCAGCACCACCACCTGCACCACCAGTGCAACAGCCGATTCAAGTTCAACCAATTCAACAACCAGTTACGCAACAACAATATTTACATCATATGAATATGAACTTTAATGTATATAAACCACAGGTTCCACCTGCACCTGTTGAAAAGCCATTACCGCCAAAATTACCTGAGATCAAGGAATTACCTAAAATGGAAAAACCAAAGCCTATGGTTCCTCCGCCTCTACCAAAAAAGGAAATGCCAATGCCAAAGCCAATGCCTAAACCGGTAGAAAAACCGGTAGCAGCTCCAATTGCACAAAAACCGGTAGCAGCTCCAACGGCACAAAAACCTATGTATCAGATGCCGGTCCAACAAGACTGTTACCCAATTACTGGAGTTATGCCTGGATGTGCGCCATATTCTCCAGCGATGTACCAACCTGGATGTGCGCCATATTCTCCAGGAATCTTCCAACCAGGATATCCACAGTATCCAGGAATGGCACCAATGGGTTATCAGGCACCACCACCAATGGGAGGCTTCGGAGCACCAACAATGCCTGGATATCAAGGCATGATGCCGCAAATGCCTGCATACCCTACTCAAATGCAACCAGGGCAGTTTGCACCTCCAGGCATGATGCCACCATCGCCTATGGGATTTGATGACGATCATGATGATGATGCGGTATCACCAACCGTCCCTAGTGGGACAGCTCAAGTTCCACCTATGCAGGTTCCGCAAAGTCAACCATGGAGTATGCCGAATAACCAAGGGCTATATGGAGATATTACAATGCAGCAGCCAATGATGCAGCAGCAACCAATGATGCAACAACCAATGATGCAACAACCAATGATGCAACAACCTATGATGCAACAACAACCAATGATGCCGCAAGGTCAACCATGGGGGTATCAACCACAGCCAATGTATCCACAACAATTTTCACCTTATCCAGGACAGCAGTCAAGAGATGAGGAAGATGAGGATAAGGAATAAGTTTTATTGAGAAGCCAACTAAAGTCATCTTTAGTTGGCTTTTAGCTTTATAACCAACAAAATTCCCCCATTCTTCCTAGATATAACAGATTAATTTGACATGAAGAATGACAAATTAACTGTGAAAGGAGGAATACAACCAATGAAAAAAATTGCGATTACATTATCAGCAGCAACACTTTTACTAGGTGGTTTAGTTGGATGTGGTGTTGATCAACAAGGCACAACAGGACAAGGTGGCGTAAACCAACGAGGTTTTGGTTACCATGCAACTGAACAGCAACAAGACGCTGGATTTACAGGTCAACGTGCAGGTGAAGGTCCAATTACTGATATGTTTACCCGTGATGACCGTCGAGGAGCTAGAGGCTTTGGGAGAGATGTACGTCAGCCAGCTACTGGTTTAGCAGGAGATAGAGCTGGAACAAGAGGAACTGGTCAAGGAACAGGTTTATTTGGTGGTAATGCAGGCAGAGGTGGAATGACAGGCCAAGGAACAGGTTTATTTGGTGGAAATAGAGGAACAACAGGCTTTGGAGCTGGTGGTGGAGCTGGCATGACAGGTCACGGAGCAGGAACAGGCTTTGGAGCTGGTGGTGGAGCTGGCATGACAGGTCACGGAGCAGGAACAGGCTTTGGAGCTGGTGGTGGAGCTGGCATGACAGGTCATGGAGCAGGAACAGGTCTAGGAGCAGCAGGTAGACATGGGCTAACAGATCATGGACTTGGTACAGGAGCTGGGACTGGTGGAGTTGGCTTAGGTGCTGATGTTGGAAGACGAGGTATGACAGGTCATGGTACTGCAGCTAGCCCAGGCTGGCAAGGTGAAACAGGTTATACTGGTGGAACTCGAGGGTTAGGAGCAGGTTTAGGTATGAGAGGACATACAGGCTTAGGTGTTGGTAACCGAGCTGGTATGACAGGTGCTGGTCATGGACAAGCGTTCGGTGCTGGTGACCAACGTGGAGCTGGTATTGTAGGTAATCGACCAGGATATGTTGACGACCGTGGAATCCTAAGAGAACGTGCAGGAAATAGAGCAGGATTTGGTGGTTTAGGCCACGCAGGAAGAACAAACATGGGTCAACATGGGACAGGTACACAAGGCCTTGGTAGACAAGGTATGCATGGAACACAGGGCACACATGGTTTTGGTAGAAATGGTGCCAATGGTCGTGCTGGTGATCGAGTAGTACCAGGAACTGGAATGAGTGAATTCGCTTACCCAGACGGGTATGATAAGACAACTGTTAGAGATTACACAACTCGACTTGCGGATGTGGAAAATGTGAACGACTCACGCGTAATCGTTCATGGTAACAGAGTATTAGTTGGTGTTGATGCTGATCGTCAAAATGCACAACGTGCAGAACAGGATATTCGTCAAAGGCTAAGAGGAATGACAGGAGACCGTGAAGTTATCGTAGTAACTGAACGAGATCGTTATAATCAAATTCGAACTGCTGACGATAGACTTCGTGCAGGGGAACCTTTTGAAGAGGTTGGAGCAACAATTAATGACATGTTCCATGATTTTGGAAGAGCTATTCAACGTCCGTTTGAACGTTCTAGATAAAACTAATTAAATATTCAAAGAGGCTAGATGGCTAGCCTCTTTGTTTTTTATTTATCGAATGTCTGTAAAAAATAGGATAAATGGATAAAATTCTTTGTGATTGGCGATAATATTCATAGCCATGCATAAAGTTTTTTTATTATGGACTATTGTAAGTGGTGGTGGTTATACTTATGAAGTTGTTGTTAGGAAAACGCAAGTTATTGGGACTAATAATAATCATGTTAATTAGTAGTAGTTTTTTGTTTATATATGGAAACCATCAATCTAAAACTCAAACGACTGCCTTCGATATTCCCATCATGAGGGAAACAAATAAAGGCAAAATTGTAACTACAGTGCAGGTAATGGCCAAGCCATATCAAGTCATGGGTCCTAAAAGTGTTCAGGTAATCTTAGAGAGAATTTATCTTGATGGAGAAATTAGTGAAGAGATTGTTGAAGAAACAATTTTATCTATGGAAGATTTTTGGGCAGAGTACGCTGATTGGAATTTAATTGATCAAGATGAAGCTAAGGTTGTATTTCAACAGAAAGTTGACGACATATCTCCACTATTAAAAATTAATGGTTATTTCGGTATATCAGAGGATGGTATCCTAAATATTTATGAAGGGAAACCGTCAGATGAAAAAGTGATCCAGTCGTTTTTTCAAATAAATATGAAAAAACTTAAAAGTCATCAACAACAAGAGCTAGAAAATGGTATACCAGTATTGTCTAGAGATCGTTATGAAGAAGTCCTAAAAATGTACAAGAAGTATGCAAAACATGAGATGTAATAATAAGGAAGGCTGACTTAACAGTGTTGGATACACGTAAGTCAGCCTTATTTCTAATTAGGACATCCTTAATATCTTGTCCAGATAGACATTTATGGTAAAATGAATAAATAGAAATAGATGTTCGGCTTTTAAGGAGAGGAGAGGTTTTTGTGATAGAGTTTGTAAAAGGTTTTGTAAACTATATTGATCCACAATATATCGTTATTGAGGTTAATGGGATTGGATACCAAATAATTTGTGCCAATCCATTCGCCTATAATGTCGATCACTCGTCAGAAATAACAGTGTATACGTATCAGTATGTTAGAGAAGATGCATTGAAGTTATACGGGTTCCGTTCTAGAGATGAACGAGCTTTGTTTGAGAAGTTATTAAACGTATCGGGCATAGGTCCTAAGGGAGCTCTAGCTATATTAGCAACTGGACAGCCACAACAGGTAGTAAATGCTATTGAAGAAGAAAACGAAGCGTTTTTAACAAAGTTCCCTGGAGTTGGGAAAAAGACAGCTCGTCAAATGATCTTGGACTTGAAGGGTAAATTAGCTGATTTTATGCCAAGTTTAGTAGGTCCATTATATGAGTTGAAGACTGAAGCAAAGGAAAAATATCCACGAGAATTAGAAGACGCAATCGAGGCTCTTCAAGCCCTAGGCTATGTAGAGAGAGAGATTAAAAAAATTGCTCCTAAATTGGCTGAGGAACAGTTGTCTACGGATCAATATATAAAAAAGGCACTACAATTACTACTGAAATTATAAGAGCAATACTTATTAAATTAGTTTTGAATTTCAATATTTTGTGTAAAAATCGGCTTTTGGGATTTTTACGAAAGCAACAAACTTTGCGTAAACAGCCAATTATAAAGTAGTTGTTTTCTCAGGAGGTTAAATTATGGAAGAGAGAATGGTTTCAGCTGAGGTGCAACAGGAAGAAGAAAGTCTTGAAAACCAACTTAGACCTCAATTTCTTACTCAATATATTGGGCAAGAAAAAGTAAAAAATAATTTAAAGGTGTTTATTGAAGCGGCTAAGATTAGAAACGAAGCTTTAGACCATGTGTTGTTGTACGGGCCCCCTGGGTTAGGGAAAACCACACTCGCAACAATAATCGCTCACGAAATGAACGTGCAAATCCGAACTACTTCCGGACCTGCCATTGAAAGGCCAGGGGATTTAGCGGCAATATTGACTGCTTTAGAGCCTGGGGATGTATTGTTCATAGACGAGATTCACCGATTAAATCGTGTGGTTGAAGAAGTGCTTTATCCAGCTATGGAAGATTTTTGCTTAGATATTGTCATCGGAAAAGGTCCGACGGCTAGGTCTGTTCGTTTAGATTTACCACCATTTACCTTAGTAGGAGCAACAACAAGAGCTGGACTTTTATCCTCGCCATTACGTGATCGTTTTGGTGTGTTATCACGTTTAGAGTATTATACGAATGATGAACTCAGGAACATAGTCACAAGAACTGCTGAGGTCTATCAAGTTGAGATTGAGGATCAAGCCAGTATAGAAATAGCAAGACGTTCACGTGGCACACCGCGAATTGCTAATCGGCTTTTAAGAAGAGTACGTGATTTTGCGCAGGTTAAAGGCACGGGAACAATTGATGTTGAATTAGCTGTCAACGCCTTAGAAAGGCTACAAGTCGATCCACTTGGATTGGATCATATTGACCACAAACTCCTTAAAGGAATTATTGATAAATTTCGCGGAGGGCCTGTCGGGTTAGATACAATAGCAGCTACAATTGGTGAAGAGTCACATACGATTGAAGATGTTTATGAACCATATTTATTACAAATTGGTTTTTTACAACGGACTCCTAGGGGCAGAATGGTAACGTATAAAGTATACGAACATTTTAAAATGGAGGTTCCAGAATAATGCCAAATATACCAAAATTGCTGATAACATTAGGAATTGTCTTAATTATATTCGGAGCATTATGGCAAGTAGGTGGAAAATACATTTCCTTAGGCAAGTTGCCAGGAGATATTTTTGTAAAAAAAGGAAATACAACATTTTATTTTCCTATTGTCACTTCAATTGTTTTAAGTATAGTAATATCGTTAATCCTATATATAGTCGGCCGTTTCCGGTAAATATTTACTTGTCATTATTCTATAGCTTATGTATGCTTATATAGTTTCGGGTAGAAAATGTAGAATAATGTCCTTTTAAAAGTATGTTGCTACCGTTAAGTATTTATAGAAAAAGGTGAACTAATAGATGGAAGTAAAAGATTTTGATTTTGATTTACCTGAAGAACTTATTGCTCAAACACCATTAAAAGATCGAACTGCATCAAAACTAATGGTGTTACACTCAAAAACAGGTGAAATAATGCACAGAACTTTCTCAGATGTCCTCGAGTATTTAAACGAGGGAGATTGTCTTGTCTTAAATGATACAAGAGTGTTACCAGCAAGGTTATATGGTGTTAAAGAAGATACTGGGGCGAATATTGAATTTTTGTTGCTCAAGCAATTGGAGAATGACCAATGGGAAACTCTAGTAAAACCTGCAAAGCGAGTGAAAAAAGGGGCTATCATATCTTTTGGTGATGGGCGTCTTAAAGGCACATGTATTGAGGAATTGGATCATGGAGGACGAATTATTGAATTTCAATATGAAGGCATCTTTCATGAGATTCTAGACTCTCTTGGTGAAATGCCGTTGCCACCATACATAACGGAACAGTTAGAGGATAAAGAGCGGTATCAAACTGTCTTTGCGAAACACAGTGGTTCGGCTGCAGCACCAACAGCAGGTCTTCATTTCACTGAAGAGCTATTAGAGAGCATCGCAGCAAAGGGTGTAAATATTGTTTATATTACACTGCATGTAGGACTAGGAACTTTTCGTCCAGTGAGTGTAGAAGATATTGAAGAACACGAAATGCATGCGGAATTTTATCAGATGACAAGAGAGACTGCAGAAGTATTAAACAATGCCAAAAGTACTGGTAAAAAGATAATTACAGTAGGGACGACATCAACCAGGACGTTAGAAACCATTGCCCATGCAAACGATGGTAACTTTACTGAAAGCTCAGGTTGGACTAGCATTTTTATCTATCCTGGGTTTGAGTTTAAAGCCATTAACGGATTAATTACGAATTTTCACTTGCCGAAGTCAACATTAATTATGCTTGTGAGTGCACTTGCTGGTAGAGAGCATACATTGCATGCTTATAAAGAAGCCGTAAAAGAAAAATATCGCTTTTTTAGCTTTGGAGACGCAATGTTGATTGTAGAAGGGAGCAATAACTAGATGGTAGCAGTTCGCTATGAACATATTAAAACTTGTCGACAATCAGGAGCTCGACTTGGAAGGGTCCATACCCCGCATGGAACGTTTGAAACACCAATTTTTATGCCTGTAGGGACATTGGCAACAGTAAAGACAATGAGTCCAGAGGAACTTAAAGAAATTGGTTCGCAAATAATATTAAGTAATACCTATCATCTATGGCTTCGACCTGGTCACGAGATAATTAAAGAGGCAGGCGGACTTCATAAATTCATGAACTGGGATCGTCCGATTTTAACAGATTCCGGAGGGTTTCAAGTATTTAGTTTAAGTGCACTTCGTAAAATTGAAGAAGAAGGTGTTACGTTCCGAAATCACTTGAGTGGAGAAAAACTCTTTTTAAGTCCTGAGGGAGCTATGGAAATACAAAATGCACTGGGTTCTGATATTATGATGGCATTTGACGAGTGCCCTCCTTATCCTGCAACATATGAGTACATGCTAAAATCAGTAGAACGTACTAGTAGGTGGGCAGAGCGTTGTTTAGAAGGCCATAAACGTCCTAATGACCAAGGCTTATTTGGTATTGTTCAAGGTGGAGAGTACGAAGATTTACGTAAGAAGAGTGCTCAGGACCTAGTTTCTTTAGATTTTCCGGGTTATGCAGTTGGGGGACTTTCTGTAGGAGAACCAAAAGATGTTATGAACCGTGTGCTAGAGTTTACGACACCGCATTTACCAACAGATAAGCCACGTTATTTAATGGGGGTAGGATCGCCAGACGCTTTAATTGACGGAGCAATTCGTGGGATTGATATGTTTGATTGTGTATTACCAACTCGTATTGGTAGAAACGGAACTTGTATGACAAGCACAGGAAGACTAGTTGTAAGAAACGCAAAGTATGCCCGAGACTTCAGACCATTAGATGAAAACTGCAGCTGTCATGTATGTAAGAATTACACTAGAGCTTACATTCGACATCTTGTAAAATGTGACGAAACGTTCGGATTTAGATTAACCTCTTACCATAATCTATATTTTTTGTTAAACTTAATGGAGCAAGTACGAGAAGCTATTCGACAAGATCGACTTTTAGATTTCCGTGAAGAGTTTTTTGAAATGTATGGTTTTAATAAACCAAATGCAAAAAACTTTTAAATTTATAAAATAAAAGGGATAATGGAGTTTATGCGAGAATTTTATTATATGAAAGGGGTGAAACATACATGGACTTTTTTACAGCGATATTACCTTTAGTATTTATGTTTGCGATTTTTTACTTCCTACTAATCAGACCTCAGCAAAAACGTCAGAAGAAGATTCAGCAAATGCATGCTGATCTTAAAAAGGGAGATAAAGTCATTACTATTGGTGGTCTTCATGCAACAATTGATGCAATTGATGAAGACAGAGTTATCCTATTAGTAACTGATAACAAAAAATTAACTTTTGACCGTAATGCCATACGTGAAGTAGTTAATCCAGACTAGTACATAGGCAAGAAGAAAAGGAATTCCATTAGGAATTCCTTTTCTTCTTGCAATTATGAATTGATAAGATATTTTGCTTCGAAGCGAAACAAAAACAATTCAAAATTCATAATTCAGCATTGACAATTAATTAAACCATTCTTGAATTCCTAACTACATTAACACCAAAAATTCCACCAATGATGGCAGCTAGGATGAAACCACCATGGAATAAATATTGTTCCATTGTAAATGTGGCGTTATAACCTAAGTATTGGACCAAGAATACGAGCAACGAATACAATAAACCCGTACCAGCTCCAACCATCCACCCTTTTTGTTTTGATTTACCTCCTGAGACAAATCCGCCTACCAGTAAAGCTAGAAATGTTAAAATCATTATTACCCAGCTGAACGATGTCTCTGTTAAGGCTGTAAACCTTAGAAGTAATGAGATGATAAAACTTACTGAAAGAATTATTCCTAGAATTGTTACTAAACCGTAGACCATGGAAGTTAAAATACCTCTATTCTCCAAGTCGTTTTCCCCCTTTTTAAGCCTGTTTTTTCGCCTACTAAAGCTTATTCACACTTGTACAAAAATAGAATTATTTTTTTGGACAGCATTTTTTAGGGGAAGGACTCTGTTAGATACGGTTTTCAAGGCTTCTAAATAAGACAACCTCTTCATACAATGTATTAATGGACAGGACATGAAAGGGGATTATGATGCAATTAACCTTTGCCTTTATCATATTCATTGTAAGTTATGCATTAATTATTTCTGAAAAATTAAACAGAGCATTAGTAGCATGTCTTGGTGGAGTACTAATGCTATTTTTTGGTGTCTTAGATTTAGATGCGGCCTTTATACATCATATAGACTGGCACACAATTACCTTGTTATTATCCATGATGATATTAGTTTCAATCACTAGTCAAAGTGGTCTCTTTGAGTACATAGCAATCAGCGTAGCAAAAAAAGTAAAAGGTAGACCTATTCCTTTATTAATTGTTATTTCAATAATTACTGGCCTTGGTTCAGCTTTTCTAAATAATGTCACTACTGTATTGTTAATTGTTCCAATTGTACTGACACTTACAAAGTTACTAAACATCTCGGCCATCCCATACCTACTTATGACAATCCTCGCTTCTAATATTGGTGGCACAGCGACATTAATTGGAGATCCGCCAAATTTAATGATTGGTCAAGCAGTTGAACATTTAAATTTTAATGCATTTTTAATACACTTAGCTCCAGTAGTAATCATTATTTTTGTTGTTGTTATGTTCGGAATGATAAAGTTCTATGGGAAAAAAATGCAAGTGACAGAGGAAAACAGAGGCAAGCTTATGAAGGTTGAGGAATTAAAATACTTAAAGAATAAACCTTTACTTTTTAAATCAGTAATTGTACTTTTACTTACCATTTTAGGTTTTATTATTCAGCCAATTTTAAAAGTAGAGTTGACCAGTGTCGCAATGGCAGGAGCATTGTTATTATTGCTTCTCACTTATGAAGAACAACAAGTCGAGGAAGTCTTTAAGTCAGTTGAATGGGTGACATTGTTTTTCTTTATTGGACTGTTTATGCTTGTTGGTGGCCTTAAAGAAGTTGGAATTATTGATGAAATTGCAAAGTCAATTATCTATTATACGGATGGTGATATTCCAAAAACTGCTATGTTAATGCTTTGGGCGTCAGGGATATTATCGGGATTCGTAGATAATATTCCATTTGTAGCAGCGATGATTCCTGTTATACTTGAATTTCAAAACTATGGGATGACTAACTTAGATCCACTATGGTGGGCACTTGCACTTGGAGCATGTTTAGGTGGAAATGCTACATTAATTGGTGCAACTTCTAATGTTATTGTAGCAGGATTAGCAGTCAGAGCTAAACAAGGTTTTAGCTACATGGAGTTTTTAAAAGTTGGAGCTCCAGTAGCATTGGTTTCCTTTATCATTTCTAGTATTTATATCTATTTTCGATATTTAATATTTTTTTAATATGCCGGGGTGACCGGCTTTTTTATTTGGAAAGGCTGTTTTCGCAAAGTTTGTTGCTTTCGTAAAAATCCCAAAAGCCGGATTTTTACACAAATTACTAAGAATTTACTACTAATTTAGTAAGTACTGCTCTTTTCTTACATAATTTTTTTTGGCTGATATCTTCATCTAGGGTTTTTTTCGATTATTTAGGATAAAAAGCCACAATGTTTACGAAAAGAGCCTTTGGGAAAAAGCTGATGACATTCCTTACTCTTTTTTTCCAGTTACTTTAACCAATTTTTTAAGCGGAAATGGGTCAAACTAATGGAAATTAGGTAAAGCAACGCAATTTTTGTTTGGTCGTTAAACTAGTAGAGGGGGGCGATCATTGCGTGGATTATTCAACGATTATCTTACGGACGGTGCTTATTTACTTCATCATTCTACTCATCTTACGTTTTATGGGTAAAAGGGAGATAGGTCAGCTTTCAGTTTTGGACTTTGTTGTATCCATTATGATCGCAGAACTCGCAGTTATCTCAATTGAAAATATTAAAGTACCGATGATGAATACAATCGTTCCTATTCTGGTATTGTCAATTATTCAAATAACATTAGCATGGGTGTCTTTAAAAAGTGAAAACCTGAGGAAAATGATTGATGGTAAACCATCAGTTTTAATTAGCAGGGGGAAAATTGATGAGGAAGAAATGCGGAAACAGCGTTATAATTTTGATGATTTATTAGTTCAGCTAAGACAAAGTAATATACGAAGTGTTTCCGATGTAGAATTTGCCATATTGGAACCCTCTGGGAAGTTATCTGTAATTGAAAAGACCGCGCAAGAAAAGGAAGATCCAGATTATGCCTCAAAAGTTAATTTACCTTTACCTTTAATTCTTGACGGGAAAGTTAAAGATGAGCATTTAGAAGAGATTGGCAAAACATCACTATGGTTAAGGCAAGAACTAAGAAAGTTGGGCTACAAGGACTTAAAGAAAATTTCATATTGTTCTTTGAATGATAATCAAACATTCTTTGTAGACGTAAAGGATGAAAAATAAGAAGCATTGGATTTTTGCTAATCCAATGCTTCTTTTGTTTTGTTTTATTTTTTGCTGATTATTAATTTTGATAATGGAATCCCTAAAAACGGAACACGTCTCATTTCATCTTTTCGAATAAGACCAAAAATCATGAGGATAAATACATAAACGATACTTACGATAGTTATCGAAATTAACGTCTTAACTAATAAGGATTGATTTAAGAAGGCATTATTGTATAAGAAGAAGGCTAACCAGCCGCTAAGAATAATCGCTATAAACCCTTTTAAGAACTCACGCACGTGTATAGTAAAGGAGATGGTCTTTACTAAAGTCGCGAAGTGAAGCAGTGTAACAAGAACAAAACCGGCAACGATCGCTAATGCGGCTCCCATAATTCCTAATTCTGGTCGTGATGCTAATACAAATACCGCAGATATTTTAACAACGGCTCCAATTAAACTATTGATCATTGCAGCCTTGGCAAGATTTAACGCTTGTAATGCTGCTTGAAGTGGTCCTTGGAAGTACAAGAAAATACTAAAAGGGGCCATTATTTTGATATAAGTGGCTACCGTCGGTGCATCATACATTAAACTCATGATTGGAACAGCAAATACATAGAGAATAACACAGGATATTCCACCGGAAACTAGCGCTAAGCGCAAAGCCTGGTCAAGTCGATGATGAATTAACTTATATTGTTTTCCTGCGGCAGCTTCACTTATAGCAGGTACAAGCGATACCGATAACGAATATGTAATAAAAGTCGGTAAGAATAGTAATGGAATAGCAAATCCAGCTAATTCACCGTATTGTTTTGTCGCAAGAACTGTCGTAACACCTGCAATTGCTAAACTTTGAGAAACAACAATTGGTTCAAAAAAGAAGGAAATGGAACCAATTAAGCGGCTTCCTGTTGTCGGTAAGGCTACAGCCATTAAGTCCTTAAAGGTGCGATTACCTTCTCTTAGACTTCCAAAGAAATTCTTTCTAATCTTAATTCTTTTCTTCGTCTTAAACATAAATAACATGTAAAGTAGTGACGCAAGCTCACCGATGACAACGGAAATCATAGCTCCAGCAGCGGCATATTCAATACCATATGGTAAAAATGCCTTTGTAAGAACTGCTACTAAAGTAATTCTTACAACCTGTTCAATAACCTGAGAGTATGCGGAGGGCCTCATGTTCTGTCTGCCTTGGAAATAGCCCCTGAGGACTGATGATAAGGCAACGATAGGGACGATTGGAGAAATTGCCACTAATGGGTAAAATGCCCTTGCGTCAGTTAGGAAATATTTTGATATAATTGGAGCAAATGCAATCATTCCAAAAGTAAAGATGATACTTAATGTTCCTGTAGTAGCTAAAGCCACCACTAAGATTTGTTTTATCTTTTTACGATTATTTACGGCTTCAGCTTCAGCGACTAGCTTTGATATCGCTACAGGTAACCCGATTTGCGTAATGGTTATTACGAGTAATAGAGTAGGTACTGCCATGGAATACAAGCCAACGCCTTCGGCTCCCATAATACGAGCTACTACTATTTTATTTACAAATCCTAAGATTTTTACTATTAATCCAGCTAAAATCAATATAAATGCACCTTGCAAAAAACTCTGTCTACTCAAGACTACCCCTACCTTCTAAAAAATAATGGATATTTTCCGTAATTATTTATATGCTTAATAGGGGACAAAGCATGACAAGTTATATTAAATTAGATTGTATATTCCAATTTTTATACTTTTCTTTACTACATTACATAAAAAGGAGCGTTTTCTTTGAAAGAGAGTTTTCAAAATTTTTTAGTTGAGAATTTAAGTTTTCTTCCGCCAGAAGTAATCGTAATCGTAATTTCAGCAATGCCAATTTTAGAATTAAGAGGAGGAATACCTTTTGCTTTTTTAGCAGGTCTGTCGTATAGTGAGGCATTGTTTTATAGTATTCTAGGAAACTTACTTCCTATTATCCCAATACTAATTTTATTTCGACCTTTAAGTACATTTTTTATGAGGTTTCCAATCTATAAAAGCTTTTTTGACTGGTTATACAATCGTACAATGAACAAAAGTGCTAACGTAGAAAAGTTTGGTGCCCTAGGATTAATATTATTTACTGCCGTGCCGCTACCAACAACAGGTGCGTGGTCGGCTTGCTTAGCGGCAATTCTTTTCTTTATTCCGTTTCGTGCAGCCTTTTTAGCGATAGCAACAGGTGTAATTATTGCAGGTGTTGGAGTAAGTCTATTTGTTTATTCAGTCTTTTAAATGGATGTTTTCGCAAAGTTTGTTGCTTTCGTCAAAATCCCAAAAGTCGGATTTTTACACAAAATACTTAGAATTCACAACTAAATTAGTAAGTATTGCTCTTTTCTTACATAATTTATTGGCTAATGTAACCGCAGGAGCAATGTTTTTTTGTGCGACGAGTAACCGCAGGAGCAAAGTTTACGAAAAGAGCCTTAAAAATAAAGGAGGGGCCCATATGGAAGAAAAACAACAGTTTGAGGTTTGGAAAGAGGATGTACAACCTGCATTAACTAGCAAGGTAGAAGAGTTTCATATGTTGGGGTATGACCGTGCAACAGAGGAAGAGCTATGGGAGTGTGTCATTGCTAAACTACGAAGAGAAAAAAAACTTGTACAAATCCACTACTTAGTTAGTAGTATCTTAACCCTTAAAGCTACTGATTATATGACCTGGCTAACTGTTGGAGCATATAAAGCGCCCAACTGGTTTTCTTCCGATGAAGAGTTGGTATTTGGAGGAAATTAGAAATTGGAATTTCTATGAATGAAATTGACAGTATAAACATTGCATCAGTATAATTGTAATATTGTAATTATGGACAAGCATTTTTAATTGTGAATTATTACTATTGTATTATTGAAGAAGCGATTAAAAGCTTTTAAAATTAAAAACTCAATTCATAATTCATAATTCACAATTCATAATTGCTTTAATACATAGAGAGAAGTAAATAAGGAGGCATTTGGAAAATGGTTAAAAAAGGTCGTATTGCAGCTTTTTTTCTTATTGTAGCTCTACTTGCAGGCTTAGTTGCCACAACGGTAATGGATGTTGCAAAAGAAATTAAGCTAGGCTTAGACCTTCAAGGTGGATTTGAAGTCTTATATGAAGTTCATCCTGCTCATGAAGGTGATGTAATAGATGATGAAGTATTAAAAAGCACGGTAACAGCGTTAAATCAAAGGATTAACGTAATTGGTGTTTCTGAACCAAACGTGGCCATTGAAGGTGAAAACAGAATTCGTGTTCAATTGGCAGGAATCGAAGATCAACAAGCTGCCCGCGAGCTTCTTTCTACCGAAGCGCAATTATCATTTCGTGATGTAAATGACAATTTAATGCTAGACGGTGCTGATTTAAAACAAGGTGGAGCGAATGTAACCTTTAGTGAAACAAACCAACCTTGGGTAGCTGTTACTTTGAATAGCGCAAGTCAGTTTGCTGACGTCACAAGACAGGTATTAGGAAGTCAGCTTGTTATTTGGATGGATTATGAAGAAGGCGACTCTTTCATGGAAGAAGTATTAAAGCCTGAAAGTGAGAGGAAATTCATTTCGGCCCCAAGTGTAGATGAAGTTCTAAATACAACAAATGTTGTTATACGAGGGACATTCACGTTAGAAGAAGCACAATTTTTAGCAGATGTTTTAAATGCAGGTTCTCTTCCTGTCAAACTTGAAGAAATGTATTCTAATTCTGTTGGTGCAGCGTTAGGTGAAAAAGCGATGGAAATGACGATCTACGCTGGATTTATTGGTGTAGCATTAATTTTCCTTTACATGTTAATTTACTACCGTTTTATGGGGATAATTGCAGTAATAACATTATCGTTTTATATCTACTTAGTATTGGTTATCTTTAATTGGATGAATGCAGTCTTAACATTACCAGGGATTGCAGCGTTAATCTTAGGAGTCGGTATGGCTGTTGACGCTAATATCATCACCTATGAGAGAATTAAGGACGAGCTAAGAACTGGGAAAACAACGATGTCAGCTTTTAAAGCAGGGAGCCGTCGATCGTTATCAACAATTCTTGATGCAAATATTACGACTATCTTAGCTGCATCGGTATTGTTCTATTTTGGAACAATGGCGGTTCAAGGATTTGCGGTTATGTTAATCGTCAGTATTCTAACAAGTTTCTTAACAGCAGTTTACGGTTCACGTTTGCTATTAGGTCTATGGGTAAATAGCCGAGCATTAAATAAAAAGCCACGTTTGTTTGGAGTAAAGGAGAGTGAGATCAGTGAACTTTAATTTTGGAAATTCAAACCTAGATTTTGTAAAACATCGTAAAAAGTTCTTTCTTTTCTCAAGTCTGCTTGTCATTATAGGAGCTATTCTTCTATCAACAATCGGTTTAAATCTAGGAATTGATTTTGAGAGTGGAACAAAGATAGAATTACTTAGTAGTGAAACGTTAACTACTGACCGAGTAAATGAAGAGTTTGCTTCAATTGGTTTAACACCAGATAGTGTTCTTCTAGCAGGTGATCGAAGTGAAATGGCCTATGCTTCTTTTATTGGAGTGCTCTCACAAGAAGATATTATTGCAGTCCAACGGCATTTTCATGCTTCATTTGGTGCAGAACCCAATATTAGTACAGTAACTCCTACAGTGGGAAGAGAGTTGGCAAGAAACGCATTTTATTCTGTGATCTTCGCTTCAATCGGAATCGTTATATATGTAACGATCCGTTTCGAACTGCTATATGGGGTTGCGGCAATTGTAGCATTATTACACGATGCATTTTTTATTCTTACAGTGTTTAGCATCACGCAAATGGAAGTAAACTTACCATTTATCGCGGCAGTACTAACAATTGTAGGTTACTCAATTAATGATACAATCGTTACATTTGATAGGATTAGGGAAAACATGAGCTATGAGAAAAAAATAAGAGGCTTTGAAGATCTAGCTCGTGTTGTTAACAAAAGTTTAGTTCAAACACTAGCACGTTCAATTAATACTGTACTAACAGTAGTTTTTGCTGCTGCAGCATTACTCTTATTCGGTGGTGAAGCCATCCGCACTTTTGCCTTTGCTTTATTAGTGGGATTAGTTGCGGGAACGTATTCTTCTCTATTTATTGCCGCACAGCTATGGTTAGTATGGAAAAGTAAAAGTTTAGAAAAAAATCGCTTTAAAACAGCTGAGAATGAAGCATAATAGTAGTAACATAAACCGTGGTTATGGAACCACGGTTTATTTTTACTAAAATAACCTAGGATGACGGTTTATTCTTTTTTGAATAGGATATTTATTTAGTAAATGAATACAAATGAAATAGGTGATGGCATGACAGAAGTAAAAGATGAACGATTTCAAAAGGTTCAATTTGCGGCATGGGTTGGAATTATTGGAAACATTATCTTAGCTATTTTAAAAGGAGTCATTGGTTGGATGGCAGGTAGTAGGGCACTAGTTGCTGATGCGGTCCATTCTGCTTCAGATGTAGTGGGGTCAGTAGCCGTTTTAATTGGCGTACGTGCTGCAAAACTCCCCCCAGATGAAGATCATCCCTATGGGCATGGGAAGGCAGAATCAATTGCTGCCATTATTGTATCGGTTTTATTATTTATTGTCGGGGTTGAGATTGCACTGTCTGCAATAAAATCTTTTAGTGAGCCTATTGAAGTTCCTGGGATCATTGCTATTTATGCTGTAATCTTTTCCATTGTGGTTAAAGAATTAATGTTTCGTTATAAGTACAATTTGGGTAAAAAGTATCGTAGTGAAGCTTTAATAACCGATGCTTGGCATCATCGATCAGATGTATTTTCTTCCATCGCTGCATTAATAGGTATTGGTGCTTCTATCATTGGTGGGCATATTGGTATTTCCTGGTTAGTGTATGCGGACCCACTTGCTGGTTTATTTGTCTCGATTTTAATATTAAAAATGGCTTGGAGTCTTGGAAAACAATCAATCCATAATGCAATGGATCATGTTCTTCATGACGAAGACACTGTAGAAATGCGTGAAACAGCTCTAAGTGTAGAGGGAGTTATGAAAATTAATGAATTCTTAGCAAGAGAACATGGTCACTATGTCATAATTGACCTAAAAATAGCTGTTAACCCCCATATAACAGTTGAGGAAGGTCATGCAATTGGTAAAAAAGTAAAAGAAGAGCTGATAAAAATAAACCATGTTCATGACGTCAGAGTTCATATAAATCCATACTCGGAAAATTGATAATTTTGAATTTGTATATTGTGTTTTTTTCTTCGAAGCTTTACCAGAAGTAATTACAATTCATAATTCATAATTCACAATTCAAAATTTATAAAGGGGGAAGAGAAATGAAAGGACAATGGGGATTAATTATTGGTTTAATTGTTGCCTTGATTATTACAATTTTTGCGGTAATAAATATGGATATGGTAACAGTAAATTATATGTTTGGTACTGCTCAATGGCCTCTTGTGATCGTCATTATTAGTTCAGTTTTAATGGGTGCAATCTTAGTTGGTGGAGTCGGTCTTTATCAATTCTACAAGCTGAAGTCACAATTGAAAAAATTGCAGATTGAAAATGATGAACTAAAAAACAAGAGTGGATCTCCTTCCAAAAAAACTATTGAGAAAAAACAGGAAATTAATACAAAAGAAAATTAGCATTCATGAATTGCCACACCCTCTAACCTCTTGTATACTAATAAGGTTGGGGGTGTGGTATTTATGTTAAGATCGAAAAAGAGATGGAAGGTAGAAGGAAAAGGCCATTCATTAGAGCAACAGTTTGTCACTGAATTAAAAATATCACCACTCGTGGCAAATTTATTATTAAATAGAGGAATTGCTTCAGTTGAAGAAGCACGTAACTTTCTATATATTGAAAAGTCCGAGTTTCATGACCCCTTTATGTTGAAAGGGATGAGGGAAGCGACAGAACGCATTCATCAGGCTATTGAAACTAACGAAAAAATCTTAATCTTTGGAGATTATGATGCAGATGGCGTGAGTAGTACAGCAGTAATGGTACATACTCTGAAGCGTTTAGGAGCAAATTTTGACTTCTATATTCCGAATCGTTTTACAGAAGGCTACGGTCCGAATGAACCAGCACTTAGGAAAGCAAAAGAAGAAGGGTATACGTTAGTCGTAACTGTTGATACAGGTATATCAGCTGTACATGAGGCAAATGTGGCAAAAGAAATAGGTTTAGATTTTATTGTAACTGACCACCATGAGCCACCACCGATCTTGCCTGATGCTCTGACAATCGTAAATCCAAAACAACATGACTGCTATTATCCGTTCAAAGGATTAGCGGGAGTTGGCGTGGCCTTTAAGTTATCGCATGCCTTATTAGGACAAGCACCAGAAGACCTGTTAGATATTGCTGTTATTGGAACGATTGCAGATTTAGTTCCCCTTGTTGATGAAAATCGTCTTATTGCCAAAAAAGGTATTAAGGCATTAGAGAAAACAAATCGCCCCGGGTTACAAGCATTGAAAAAGATAACAGGAATTGACGATAAAGAACTGAATGCTGATCATGTTGGTTTTAGTATAGGTCCAAGAATAAATGCTGCTGGGAGACTCGCATCTGCTACTCCGGCAGTGGAGTTGTTAATCTGTGAAGATAAGACTACAGCTGAACAACTTGCATCTGAAATTGATGAACAGAATAAAGCTAGACAAGGAATTGTTAACGAAATAACTGAAGAGGCCGTTGCAATGGTAGAAGAACACTATGCATCAATAGAAGATCATAAGGTGTTAATTGTTGCAAATGAAGGCTGGAATGCAGGCGTTATTGGTATTGTTGCCTCAAGGTTAGTTGAACGCTACTATCGTCCAACAATTGTCATGACAATTGATAAAGAAAAAGGTCTTGCTAAAGGTTCGGCTAGAAGTATTGAAGGTTTTGATATGTTTAAAAATTTATCAGAATGTCGTGATATTCTTCCACACTTTGGTGGTCATCCGATGGCAGCTGGTTTAACAATGAAGGTAGAGGATGTCGACTTGCTTAGGATGCGTTTAAATAGTATTGCAGGTGAGGTATTAACCGAGGCAGATTACATCCCCATTACAAAAGTTGATTTAGAAGTTTCTTTGCCAGAGGTCACTCTTAAAGTTATTGAGGAAATGAGTTTACTAGCTCCTTTTGGAGTTAGTAATCCTACACCGAAAGTAATGGTCGATGGTGTAAGCTTGGCACAAATGAAGAGAATTGGTAGCGAAGAGACACATTTAAAAATGCTTTTAGAGCAAAATGGGAACACTATTGATTGTGTTGGTTTTCATTTTGGATATCTCTATCAAGATATTTCAATGGCAGCTAAGATTTCAGCCGTAGGTACTCTTTCTATTAATGAGTGGAATGGCCACTGTAAACCGCAAATGATGTTAGAAGACGTGGCAGTAAATGAATGGCAATTATTCGATTGTCGTGGTAGTAAAAGTATGTCTAAGTTTCGCCACTTACCAGCCGAAAAAGTTGTCTGTGTATATTTCGATGAAGCAACATTAGGTTTATACAACATTGAAGATCAATATACTTGTGTACACGTTCCCTTCGAGTCTGAGTTGCCAAGCCTTGAGTTGACAGGTAAATATTTATTCTTTCTAGATTTACCCTATGAGAAAAGACAAATTGAAATGCTGTTTAAACGAGAACAAAAGCCAGAACGTATTTATCCAATG
Organism: Anaerobacillus alkaliphilus; assembly: GCF_004116265.1. NCBI lineage: Bacteria > Bacillati > Bacillota > Bacilli > Caryophanales > Bacillaceae > Anaerobacillus > Anaerobacillus alkaliphilus. The sequence continues at coordinate 157,677 of NZ_QOUX01000042.1, forward strand.
TTCTATCATAGTGAAAATCACTTTTTTACAACGATTCCATCACGAGATCATTTTAAATGGTTTTATGCATTTCTAACAAAAAGACAGACTTTTGACTTAACTAAGCATGGAGAACAACTAGCTAAGCATAAGGGTTGGTCAAAAGACACAATTGATTTCATGGTTAAGGTGTTTTTTGAGTTGGAATTTGTTACAATAAAAAATGGACTTATTTCCCTTTCTACAAGTATCGAGAAAAAAGACCTACAACATTCAAAAACGTATAAACGAAAACAAGAGCAAGCAAGTTTAGAAAACGACCTCTATTACTCTTCATATAACGAATTGAAACAGTGGTTCGAACATATATTTTCTGAAAATCTTGTCACATAATCTTGTCGGCATTTATTAATTAGGAGGAACAGTAAACATGGATTTTAAAGAATTTATTACAATTGTCCCAGATTTCCCGAAGGAAGGTATCAGGTTTAAAGATATTACAACCCTGATGCAAAACGGAGAAGCTTACAAAAAAGCAATCGATGAGATGGCAGCATTTGCAAAAGATAAGGAAATTGATGTTGTCGTTGGACCTGAAGCTCGTGGATTTGTTGTAGGGTGCCCTATTTCTTATGCATTAGAAATAGGCTTTGTTCCTGTTCGTAAAGCAGGAAAACTTCCGCGTGAAGTAATCAAAGTTGAGTACGGTTTAGAGTATGGAAAAGATACTTTAACCATTCATAAAGACTCAATTAAGCCTGGTCAACGAGTGTTGATTGCTGATGATCTATTAGCAACAGGAGGCACAATCGAAGCCACAATTAAAATGGTAGAGGAACTTGGTGGAATTGTAGCAGGGATTGTGTTTATGATTGAGTTAACATACTTAGACGGTCGCGAACGACTTGGGAAATATGATGTTTTCACATTAACACAGTATTCATAAGAAACCCTATATATCTTTACACGTAAGTGCGCTCATAATGGGCGCTCTTTGTTAATAAAGTGTAGAATGTAAAATGTATAATTTAGAATTTTCGAGTCACTGCTTCTAAAGTAATGCTCTCATCATTTTACATTCTACATTCTACATTTTTCATTCTGAAAAAGTTCTCCCTTTACATCATGATAAAATATAACGATAATAGAGAGAAATAAATTAAAGGCTGTAAGGTGATGGTGATTCCATTGATCGAACAAGTATTAGAAAAAGCACGTACTTATCTTTCCGATAAAGACGTCGAGTTTTTAAATAAGGCTTATGAGTTTGCAAACAAAGCTCATGGCGAACAATACCGTAAGTCAGGGGAGCCCTATATTCTACATCCTATTCAAGTTGCAGAAATCTTGGTTGACTTAGAAATGGATCCTGACACTGTTGCTGCTGCATTTCTGCATGACGTTGTTGAAGATACTGAGGTATCGTTAGATCAGTTACGAATCGAATTTAATGACGAAGTAGCAATGTTGGTAGATGGAGTCACAAAGCTTGGGAAGATTAAATATAAATCTCAAGAAGAGCAGCAAGCCGAAAACCATCGCAAGATGTTTGTAGCGATGGCTAAAGATATTCGCGTTATTTTAATTAAGCTTGCCGACCGTCTTCATAATATGCGTACGCTTAAACATTTACCTGCCGAAAAGCAAAGAAGAATAGCAAATGAAACGTTAGAAATATTTGCTCCTCTTGCTCATCGCTTAGGTATATCTACCATTAAGTGGGAACTTGAAGACACAGCGTTACGTTACTTAAATCCGCAGCAATATTATCGAATTGTCAATTTGATGAAGAAGAAACGGGCGGAACGTGAGGAATATATTAATGAGCTAGTTAGCAAGATTAATGAGCGACTAGATGACGTTGGTGTGAAAGCAGATATACATGGTCGTGCAAAGCATATCTATAGTATTTATCGGAAAATGGCTCTTCAAAACAAGCAATTTAACGAAATTTATGATTTACTAGCTGTCCGAATTATCGTCGAAAATATTAAAGACTGTTATGCAGTTTTAGGTGTTATTCATACCTGCTGGAAACCAATGCCAGGTCGTTTTAAAGATTATATTGCAATGCCAAAAGCAAACATGTACCAATCTCTTCATACCACTGTTATTGGACCAAAAGGAGAGCCTCTTGAAGTGCAAATTCGCTCGGAAGAAATGCACAAAATTGCTGAGTTCGGGGTAGCTGCTCACTGGGTTTATAAAGAAGGGAAAACTGTCTCAGATGGAAAATCTGTAGAAAAGAATATGACCTGGTTTAGAGAAATACTCGAATGGCAAAATGATACAAATGATGCCCAAGAATTTATGGAGTCTCTCAAAATTGATCTTTTCTCCGATACTGTATTTGTTTTTACACCAAAAGGTGATGTTATTGAATTACCTGCCGGTTCAGTACCTTTAGACTTTGCTTATCGTATTCATACTGAAATTGGAAACCGTTGCATAGGTGCCAAAGTAAATGGGAAAATGGTGACCTTAGATCATCGTCTGAAAACAGGTGATATCGTCGAAGTACTGACATCAAAACATTCCTACGGGCCTAGTCAGGATTGGATCAAGATTACTCAAAGTTCTCATGCCAAAAATAAAATACGGCAATGGTTTAAAAAAGAGAGACGTGATGAAAACGTCGCTAAAGGTAGAGACCTTGTTGAAAAGGAAATTAAAAAGCACGGGATTGAACCTAAAGAAGTTCTAACAAATGAAAATATAGAATTGGTAGCAAATAAGTTTAACTTTCAAGGCGAAGAGGATATGTATGCAGCTGTTGGGTATAACGGGATAACAGCTGCACAAATTGCCACTAGGTTAACTGAGAAAATCCGAAAAAAACGTGGACAAGAGTTGGAAGATCAAGCATTGTCTGAAAGAGTCTCGGATATTAAGAAATATACACCGACGAAGAAAACCAGTATTGGTGTGAGAGTTAAGGGAATTGACAATTTGTTAATCCGACTATCAAAATGCTGTAATCCTGTCCCAGGCGATGACATTATTGGCTTTATCACAAAAGGTAGAGGCGTTTCTATTCACCGTGCTGATTGTACAAATGTCATTACTGATGATGCTCAGACCAGACTACTCCCAGTTGAATGGGAAGGAAATAATCTTGAAACAAAAAACTACAATGTGGATATTGAAATTACAGGATATGATCGTCGAGGTCTTCTTAATGAAGTTCTTCAAGCTGTCACAGAGACGAGAACAAATATCAATGCGGTTTCAGGAAAGTCTGATAAAAATAAAATGGCTACCATTTTAATGACGATCTCTATCCATAATGTTGACCATTTACAAAAAGTTGTTGATAGGATTAAGCGGATCCGTGATATATACTCTGTTCGTAGAATTATGCACTAAAAGGGGTTAAGTAGAGTGAGAGTTGTTGTTCAAAGGACAAAACAAGCTAGTGTTGCTGTTGATGGAAAAACTGTTGGCGCAATTGACTTTGGCTTTATGCTTCTTGTAGGGATTACACATGAAGATACGGTAGATGATGTGGCTTTTCTAACAGATAAAATTGTAAATCTACGTATATTTGAAGATGAAAATGAAAAAATGAATTTGTCTTTGCTAGATGTAGGTGGACAAATTTTATCGATCTCTCAATTCACCTTATATGGTGACTGTCGTAAAGGAAGAAGACCGAACTTCATGAGTGCGGCTAAACCAGAACTAGCTGAAAGACTCTATGACCTGTTTAATGAGAAACTACGTGAAAAGGGAATTAAGGTGGAAACGGGGATTTTTGGTGCAATGATGGATGTTCAGCTTATTAATCATGGTCCTGTAACGTTAATTGTAGAAAGTAAATAATAATGTACCCTAACTTTTCCAAGTTAGGGTTTTTTATTTTAAAAACTGGACATGATAAAGGGAAAAGAGTTTGAAAGGAAGTCGATTATGAGAGCAGGAAGTAAACAATCAGGGGTAAACAATGGACATCATCAACTCATTGGAGTTGACTTTCATGATTTTATTCAAAAAGAGCAAAATAGCACAAATTTTGAGTTGGCAGAAGAATATGGAATTTCTTTAAGGTCAGTTAAAGACCTAAAAAAGAAGTTAGCAAGAAATTAAATATTATTTCTATATTGACAACCGTACTGTTAGTTCGTATGATAGAATACAACGATTAACATAATATTTATATAACCATTGAGGGAGCACAGTAGTTAAGATCTTACGTGGTAAGAGAGGAAATGTCGTGGCTGTAAACATTTCTCCATGTACTTAATGAATGAACACTCCTTAGGTTTTTCCCTGAACAAAGATTTTTTATTGATTAGTAGGGGGAAACGTTACAGGCGTTAACTGTTTAAAGTGGGATCTTTTTCTAATAAAGATCCAATTAGGGTGGCACCACGGGATTTAAACTCTCGTCCCTGATATATTCGTTATATCAGGGATGGGAGTTTTTTGTATTGTTAAGGCTGTTTTTGCAAAAAAATGTTATCTTCAAATCAAATAGTAAAGGCATTTCACAAGGTTTGGCGGGCATCTATTCTAACCTTTAAAACTGAGTAGTAACCAAAATACTTATCTATTTGTTGAACAACCACAAAGTTAACGAAAAGAGCCATTGTTATAAAAGAGTACATAGATGTTTAGATACAGGAGGAGTTTACTATGAATTTCAAAATACCGCGCGGCACACAAGATATATTGCCCGGGAAAGTAGAACTTTGGCAATATGTAGAAGAAAAAGCAAGAGATCTTTGTCGAAGGTACAATTATAAGGAAATCCGAACACCAATCTTTGAACAAACAGAATTATTTATGAGAGGTGTTGGGGATACCACGGATATCGTCCAAAAAGAAATGTACACATTTGAAGATCGTGGTGGTCGTAGCTTAACTCTAAGACCAGAAGGAACGGCATCTACGGTTAGATCTTTTGTTGAAAATAAACTATTTGGTAATCCAATTCAACCAACAAAGTTATATTATATTGGTCCTATGTTTCGCTATGAACGTCCACAGTCAGGGAGAATGCGTCAGTTTGTCCAATTTGGAGTAGAAGCATTAGGAAGCTCTGATCCAACGATAGATGCAGAAGTGATTGCCTTAGCGATGGAGTTTTATCGTGAGTTAGGATTGAAAAATTTAAAACTTGTCATCAATAGTCTTGGGGATACGGAAAGTAGAAATGCTCATCGTGAAGCACTTGTTCAACATTTTCAACCTAGAATTGAAGAGTTTTGCTCAGACTGCCAAGCAAGGTTAGCCAAAAATCCATTGCGAATTCTGGATTGTAAAAAGGATCGCGATCACGAACTAATGGCTACAGCACCTGCCATCCTAGATTATCTAAATGAGGAGTCTACAAACTACTTCGAAAAGGTAAAAAAGTTATTAACTGATATGGGGATTAGTTTTGAAGTAGACCCAAACCTTGTTCGTGGTTTGGATTATTATAATAATACTGCTTTTGAGATTATGATTGATGGTGATGGATTTGGATCTATTACAACACTTAGTGGCGGTGGTAGATATAACGGATTAGTTCAAGAAATTGGTGGACCTGAAACACCAGGAATAGGTTTTGCATTAAGTATTGAACGCCTGCTAATGGCGTTAGAAGTACAAAATATTTCATTGCCTGTTACTGAAAAAATCGATTGTTATGTGATCGCCTTAGGTGAAGAAGCAAAGCTCGCAGGAGCGAATATTAGTTTTAAGTTAAGACAGGCTGGTTTCTCGTGTGATCAGGATTATCTAGACAAGAAAATGAAAGCTCAAATGAAAGCTGCTGATCGTTTTCAAGCTACCTATGTCTTAATTATTGGAGATAGTGAATTAGAGCAAAATGTTGTTGTCGTAAAAGAAATGGCTACAGGTGAACAACAAGAGGTAGCATTGGATCAAATTACGGATTACTTACTAGAGAAAATGAATTTATAGGGGGTATTAGTAGTGATTGGAAGAACACATAAGTGTGGAGATGTATTAGAAACAACAATAGGCGAAAAAGTTCGTTTGAAAGGGTGGGTGCAAACTCGTCGTGACCTAGGTCAAGTTATTTTTATTGATTTGCGTGATCGTTCTGGTATTGTACAAGTAGTATTCCAACCAGAGACATCAAGAGAGGCACTTGAAATTGCTGACAAAATCCGTAGCGAATATGTAATCGATATCGAAGGAACAGTTTCTGCGCGAAATGAGGCGACAGTTAATCCTAAGATGAAGACTGGAAAAGTTGAAGTACTGGCAACAAAAATTGAAGTCCTTAATAAATCAAAAGCTTTACCATTTCAAATTGAGGACTCAACAACGGCTTCAGAAGACGTCCGTCTTAAATATCGCTACCTTGATTTAAGACGTCCTGAAATGCAAGAAACATTTATGTTACGTCATAAAACAACAAAATTAATTCGTGATTTTCTAGACAACAATACATTCTTAGAAGTTGAAACACCAATGCTTACAAAGAGTACGCCAGAAGGTGCACGTGATTATTTAGTTCCAAGTCGTGTTCATCATGGGGAATTTTATGCCTTACCACAGTCACCTCAAATCTTTAAGCAATTATTAATGGTTTCTGGCTTTGAGCGTTACTACCAAATAGTTAGATGTTTCCGTGACGAGGATCTACGAGCTGACCGCCAGCCTGAATTTACTCAAGTCGATATTGAAACTTCGTTCATGGATAAAGAAGATTTATTGGCGATGATGGAAGAAATGATGGTTAAGGTTATGAAAGAAGTCAAAGGATTAGATGTTCAAGCTCCTTTTCAGCGATTAACGTATGATGAAGCAATGAATCGTTACGGGTCAGATAAACCAGACACTCGTTTCGGAATGGAACTTGTCGAGTTATCACATATTGTTAAAAATTGCGGCTTTAAGGTGTTTACTTCAGCTATTGAGAACGGTGGAATTGTCAAAGGTATCAACGTGAAAGGTGGAGCTTTAAAGTATTCTCGTAAAGAGATCGATGACTTAGCAAAATTTGTTGCAATTTATGGAGCAAAAGGACTTGCCTGGCTGAAGGTTGAGGAAGATGGTTTAAAAGGTCCAATTGTGAAATTCCTTTCTGAAGAAGAGCAAACGGAAATGCGCTTAGCTCTTAATGCTGAAGTTGGAGACCTTCTATTCTTTGGGGCTGATAAAAAGAAAGTTGTATTTGATAGCTTAGGAGCACTACGTTTAAAGTTTGCGAAGGAATTACAACTAATCGATAAGACTCAATTCAATTTCCTATGGGTTACTGAGTTCCCGCTATTGTCGTATGATGAAGAAGCTAGTCGCTATGTAGCTGAACACCACCCATTTACTCGACCAGTTAAAGAAGACGAAGAGCTACTTACTTCTGCCCCAGAAAAAGTAAGAGCAGAAGCTTACGATTTAGTTTTAAACGGATATGAGCTTGGGGGAGGTTCACAACGTATTTATGAACGCGGGCTACAAGAAACAATGTTTAAAGCATTAGGTTTCTCTGATGAAGAAGCACGGAACCAATTTGGATTTTTACTAGAAGCCTTTGAATACGGAACTCCTCCACATGGTGGGATTGCACTTGGATTAGATCGTTTGATTATGTTGTTAGCAGGAAGAACAAATCTACGTGATACAATAGCATTTCCAAAAACCGCTAGTGCGAGTTGTTTACTTACAAACGCTCCAAGTGGCGTTAGTGAAGCACAGTTAAAAGAACTAAACCTATCAGTGCTTCCTAAAAAAGAAGAGAAAATAGAAGCGTAATTAATATGAATGTAAAACGTAAAATGTAGAATTACTTGGTTGGTTAATCACTAAAAAACCAACAAGAAAATTTAACATTTTATGTTTTACATTTTTTTCTTTTCATGCTATATTATTTTTACGTGAATTTTGAAGCTTTGAAATAATTTTACTATTTAAAAAACTAATGGCTGTAAAAAAATAAATATACTTATCAAGAGAGGCGGAGGGACTGACCCTATGAAGCCCGGCAACCTGTTAAGGTTATCTTTGGATAACCGTAGGGAGATTGTAAATACAATCTTCACTTATTTAACAAGGTGCTAATTTCAGCAGAGCTACTATTAGCTTTGGCAGATAAGTGAAGGAGTTAAAAACCTTTCCTTATCTGGAGAGGTTTTTTTATTTTGTAAGATTAGTCGTGCGGAAATTTTCAACTTGGAATGTTAAGGAGATGGTCTCGTTGATCAAAATTGGCTTATTAGGGTTTGGTACAGTAAATTCAGGGGTGTACGAGGGTATTACAGATACGTTAAGTTATTTAGAACAGCTATTAGGAGATTCCGTGTCTGTAGAGAAAATCCTGATAAGAGACAAACAAAAATATAGTAATAATTCTAATGATGAGTTACTAACAGATGTAGCTGATGACTTTTTCAAGCATGAGTATCATGTCGTTTTTGAAGCGATGGGTGGGGAGCAACCAGCACTAGATTATGTAACGTTTTTGTTAACAAAGAGAATTCCTGTCATTACAGCAAATAAGGAGCTAATAGCTAAACATGGTTCAAAACTTGAGAGTTTAGCAAAGAAGTATGAAACATTCATTGGTTTTGAAGCAACCGTTGCTGGTGGTATTCCAATTATTAATACGCTTAAAAGTCAGCTACAATGGACCTCCGTTGAAAAGGTGTCAGGAATTTTGAATGGAACAACCAATTATATTATCACAAGTCTACAAGAAGGAAATCGGACATTTGAAAGTGTTTTAAGAGAAGCTCAAGAACTTGGCTTTGCAGAAGCGGATCCGACCTCAGATGTAGAGGGGTATGATGCTCTATATAAGTTACAAATTCTCTGTAGGCTTTGTTTTGGTTCGTGGCCAACACCAGAACAATTCCAAAGAACTGGTATGTCTCACTTAAAGTCCTGGCATTTTAAAGCAGGTGACTATTTTCAGTTGAAATTAAAGTACATTGCTGAAGCATATTATGATGGTCATGAAGTAAAGGGATCTATTTCCCCTACTTTTGTTGAGGAGAAACATCCATTATCTTCAATTATTAACGAGAACAATGGAATCTTTTTGCAAGGAGATTGGTTAGGGAACTTTGTTGCTTCTGGACCAGGTGCAGGTAAAAAACCAACGGCAACAAGTATGATTGAAGATTATCTTCACCAGCTTCAGAACAAGACTTTTAAACAAACGCCCATTAAAAGAAAGGTTGTAAATCATGTAGATACTAAGGAATATTTAGTTTTGTATGATATAGCGAATGAAAAAGAAATTTACCAATTCCTAAAATTAGTAACCTATCGAGTAGATAAAGTAGTTCAGTTTGAAAATAAAGAAAAGGTAGCAATGTTAATTACAGCAAATCAACTACTACCTTCAATCAAGAGCGCTGATCAACCCGTTGACATTTTTCCAGTTTTACGAGTAAATACAAAGGTTGAAAAGTTTACCGTTGAAACGCAATTAAAAGCGTTATAATCAAAATTTGTCGAATTTGCAAATTTTAGTGGAATTCACCTCGTAAACTTGAATTCAAAAAAAAATCGTGATATGATAAAAACAACAAATGAGCATCCTGAGGTGTTAGTAGGATACTATAAGTTTTGAGCCAACATTTTTAATAAGGGAGCCTGAAGTTTTAGTTTGGCGTGCAAGCCTTCTCGAGAGGAAGTACTAAGAAATAAACAAGGCACCCACCTGCCGAGGCAGGTTCAAAACTATGTGTTTTACGGCATTTTGGGGCTCTAATTTCTTTTGTTTATGACCAACCTAGGAAAATTTCCTAGGTTTTTATTTATTCATAGGCTAGGAACAGAACTTCTAGTCCGAGGGTATAGACAGGTCTTAAAAAGGGAAATTTACAATTTATACAGCATATGATATATTTTTATTCGTGAGTGTAGATTTCCTATTGATTTAATAGGATTTGGAAGGAGAATAAACATGTTACATCAGTTTTCCAGGAATGAACTTGCCATCGGTCATGATGGTTTAAACATTTTAAAAAATAGTACTGTTGCTGTATTAGGAATTGGAGGAGTAGGTTCTTTCTCTGCAGAGGCTCTTGCACGTTCTGGAGTAGGGAGACTTGTGTTAGTCGATAAAGATGATGTTGATATTACAAACGTAAATCGCCAAGTACATGCCTTGCTATCGACAGTCGGTCAGCCGAAAGTTGATTTAATGAAGGCTAGAATTGCCGATATTAATCCTGAATGTGAAGTGATCGCTTTAAAAATGTTCTATACAGAAGAAACCTATGAATCATTCTTTGAGTATGGGCTTGATTTTGTTGTTGATGCTTCTGACACGATTTCATACAAAATCCATTTAATGAAAGAATGTTTAAGAAGAAAAATCCCTATCATCTCAAGTATGGGTGTCGCAAATAAAATGGACCCAACTAGACTAAGAATTGCAGATATCTCTAAAACAACTTATGATCCTATTGCAAAAGTTATCAGAACAAAATTACGTAAACAGGGCATACATAAAGGGATAAATGTTGTATTTTCTGATGAACAACCCATTAAAATTCGTGAAGAAATTAGAAAAGAAATTGTTTCGAAGGCTGCTGAAGAAGGTCAAATTAGAAAAGCAAAAATGCCACCATCATCAAATGCATTTGTCCCTTCAGTTTCTGGACTAATTATGGCAGGGCATGTTATTACAACACTGCTAAAAGACATCCACATTGAACGATAATAAAAAAATGTTGAATTAGTAGGAATTACTAATCCAACATTTTTTTTATTTACTGTTATTGTAATTTATTGTTTTTGTTTCAGATCCAGAATTGTACTTTAACCCAAATATTCTGGTAGTTTTGTGCTTAATTTTTTTATATAAGTATAAATTAGTTTAGTAGCCACAGTTTTTATGAACATTCTATTGATAAATTTCAGAACCTTTCATATAATGAAAGCACTTACATAAGTCATCTGATGACCTTAAGATTTGTTATCACTAAACTGGGGAGTTTAGATTATAAAGGAAACTTATAGGGTGCTATGTTGTTAGGTTATCAGATGACCGTATGAATTTTTCTAGGGGGAATTAAGTTGGGGACAGGGTTATTAGCTATTATTGCATTAGTACCAATTTTATCTGTATTACTTTTTTTGGTCATCTTAAGGTGGCCAGCTAGTCGAGCAATGCCAGTATCATTTTTGGTAACTGTTACAGTTGCACTATTTGTATGGAACGTTCCAATAATTCAAGTTTTTGCTGCATCGTTTCGTGGGGTTGTCATGTCTATTGATATTTTACTTATTGTTTTTGGAGCAATTTTACTATTAAACACATTAAAAGAGGGCGGTGCACTAAATACAATTAAACAAGGGTTTACTGATGTATCTCCTGACCGCCGTGTTCAAGCAATCATTATTGCTTGGTTATTTGGTTCCTTTATAGAAGGAGCTTCAGGTTTTGGTACGCCGGCAGCGATTGCCGCACCACTACTAGTTGCAATTGGCTTTCCGGCAATGGGAGCAGTATTGGTAGCATTAATTATTCAATCGACACCAGTAACGTTTGGAGCAATTGGAACTCCAATTCTAGTAGGAGTAAATGGTGCACTAGGTTCAATTGAATCTATAACCAATTTACCGAATACGTTGCTTCAAATCGCAGGGCAAGTTGCAATCCTTCATATGATTGTTGGTATTTTCCTACCATTAGTAATGGTAGCGATGCTAACTAGGTATTTCGGGAAAAATAAATCATTTGCAGAAGGTTTTGCTATCTGGAAGTTTGCAATCTTTGCAGGTGCAGCATTTACTGTGCCGTATGCGTTAATTGCCAACCTACTTGGACCTGAGTTTCCATCACTTTTTGGTGGGTTAATTGGTTTAGCTATTGTTGTCCCAGCTGCTAAAAAGAGATTTTTGTTACCAAAACATACTTGGACTTTTGAGAAAGAAGAAAAGTGGGATCCAGAATGGACTGGTAGTTTAAAAGTAGATACTAGTGATTTTAAAGGTCCAAAAGTTTCGATGGTTAAATCATGGTTTCCTTATGTATTAGTTGGAGTACTATTGGTGATAACACGCCTTGACTTTTTGCCTGTTAAGAAATTCTTACAAAATATTAAAATAGATTATGTTAAAGTTTTTGGAAATGAAAACGGTTTATTTGAAACCGGAATTCAATCTTCACAAACCCCATTTTATTTACCGGCAGCAATCTTTTTATTAGTATCACTTATATGTATCTTGTTATATGGAATGAGAGGCTCTTCATATAATAAGGCAATAAATGGAGCATTCAAGACAACAGTTAGTGCTGCACCTGCCTTACTATTTGCAGTACCTATGGTTCAAGTTTTCATTAACTCAAACGTTGCAACCAATGAATTCAGGGCAATGCCATTTCAATTAGCGGTAGGTGCAGCTGAAGTGTTTGGTGCACAATGGCCAATCATCTCACCAATAATTGGTGCACTTGGAGCATTCGTCGCAGGAAGTAATACAATCTCAAATATGATGTTTGCAGGATTTCAATATAACACAGCAGAATTAATTGGAGTTGGCTCAAGTGCAACAATAATCGTAGCCCTCCAAGCAATTGGTGGAGCAGCAGGTAACATGATTTGCGTACACAATGTAGTAGCCGCTTCGGCTGCGGCTGGTGTTGTAGGTCGTGAAGGTTCGATGATACGTAAAACACTTATTCCGATGATGTACTATGTCCTCTTTGCTGGTTCTCTAGGGTATGTATACTTATATGGTTTGGGTTTCAATATCGGTTCAGTCATCCTATTTGCAGTCATAGGCTTACTAATCTATATGATTATTACAGGCATTAAGAAAAACAAAGAGATGGATATAGAACAAAATAAAGTAGCGTAATTTATTTGTTAAAATACTGTTCCCCAGTCTATTATTTAGTATAATAGTTGGGGAATAGTAATTTATAATGTTGTTTAAAGCGGAATTTAGTAAGTATCGTTTTTTTTATTATCAAAGTCATCAGATGACCTGACTATATTGAATTGCTAGGGGGAAAGTAAATGAAAGTATCGTTGTTTTTAACTTGTTTAGCAGATGTTGTTTACCCAGCCTCAGTTGGTAAAAGTACAGTTGAAATATTGGAGCGTTTTGGCTGTGAAGTAGATTTTCCAAAAAAACAAACATGCTGTGGGCAGCCTGCTTTTAACAGTGGTTATCACCGTGAAACAAAAGAAGTAGCGAAGCATATGATTAATGTCTTTAAAGATGCAGAGTATGTGGTATCTCCATCTGGTTCATGTACAACCATGTTACATGAATATGTACACCTTTTTGAAGATGAACTAGAGTGGAAACAAAAAGCAGAAGATCTTAAAAATAAGTCTTATGAATTAACACAGTTTCTTGTAGATGTCTTAAATGTAAAAGATGTAGGTGCGAAGCTAGAAGTAAAAGCAACCTATCATACTTCTTGTCATATGACTCGATTATTAGGAGTGAAAACCGCACCAATTACCCTTTTGAAGAATGTAGAAGGTTTAAAGTATACGGAGTTGCCTAACAAAGAACAGTGTTGCGGGTTTGGTGGAACTTTCTCTGTAAAAATGCTTCCGATCTCAGAACAAATGGTAGACGAAAAAGTTCAGCATATTACAGAGACAGATGCGGAAGTTTTAATTGGAGCTGATCTTGGTTGCTTAATGAATATCGGGGGTAGAATTAATCGTCAAGGAAAACCAATAAAAGTGATGCATATAGCAGAAGTGTTAAATAGTCGCTAAGGGGGTGTTTTAGATGGGGATAAAAATTGGGGAAGAGAAATTTTTTGAGCGGGTAGAAAAAGGTATTAATAATGATTTCATGCGTAAAGCAGTTGCAGGAGCACAAGAGCGTATGCAAGGTCGCCGTCTAGATTCAATCAGTACGTTAGGGAATTGGGAGGAGTGGCGCAACCTTGCGGAAGAAATTCGTCAGCATACACTTGAAAATTTAGATTTTTACTTAGAACAATTAACTGAAAATGTGATAAAAAATGGCGGGAATGTCTTTTTTGCAGAAACAGCTGAGGACGCAAATGATTATATTAAGTCTGTAGTATCCAAGAAGAACGCTAAGAAAATTATTAAATCTAAGTCGATGGTTACTGAAGAGATTAGTATGAATCAAGCCTTAGAATCTATTGGCTGTGAAGTCATTGAAACAGATCTTGGCGAATGGATCTTACAATTAGATGACCATGACCCGCCTTCGCATATTGTTGTTCCTGCCCTTCATAAAAATAAAGAGCAAATTCGCGAAACGTTTAGTGAGAAAAGAGGGTACAACAAGTCTAGTGACCCAAAAGAGCTAGCATTGTTTGCTCGCGAAACATTACGTAAAGACTTCTTAGAAGGGGAAGTTGGTATTACTGGATGCAACTTTGCGGTAGCAGAATCAGGGTCGATTTCCCTTGTTACTAATGAAGGAAATGCCCGATTAGCAACAACAATTCCTAAAACTCAAATTACAGTAATGGGAATGGAAAGAATAGTGCCTACTTGGGAAGAATTGGATATTTTAATTAGCATGCTAGCAAGAAGTGCTGTAGGACAAAAATTAACTAGCTATGTAACAGGCTTAACTGGTCCTAAACAAAAAGGTGATGTAGACGGACCTGAAGAATTTCACTTAGTAATTGTAGATAACGGTAGGTCTAAAATCCTCGGAACGCAGTTTCAAAGTGCATTACAGTGTATAAGGTGTGCGGCTTGTATCAATGTTTGTCCTGTATACCGCCATGTAGGAGGACACTCCTATGGATCTATTTATCCTGGTCCAATAGGAGCGGTGTTAAATCCTCTATTAGGGGACTATGATGAATACAAAGAACTGCCGTATGCTTCTAGCTTATGCGCTGCCTGCACAGATGTTTGTCCAGTGAAAATCCCGCTTCATAACCTGTTAATTGAGCACCGCCGTGTCATGGTAGAAAATGAGGGTAAGGCACCTTTTGCCGAGAAATTGGCAATGAAAGGGTATGCATTTGCCGCTTCAACACCAACTGTTTATAACATGGGAACAAAAACTGCTCCTTCTGTTATGGGACCTTACACAAAAAATGGTTTTATCTCAGATGGACCTGGACCAGTTAAGCTCTGGACAGACATTCGAGACTTACCTGAACTTAGTAAAGGGAAAGATAAGTTTAGAACCTGGTTTGAGAACCGTGACAAGGGAGGGAATTAATATGACAATAGGAACAGCTTATAACAAAGATACGTTTCTAGATAACATTGCTAAATCACTTGGAAGAGAACGTAAAACAATTGGTGTTGAACGTCCGAAATGGAAGCATCGTCCTCAATATGAAGTATTTAAGGATCTGGGCCAAGATGAATTGCTAGATGAATTAGAAGATCAATGTGGACGTATTCATACAGTTTGTAAAAGAACGCAGTTAACAAATTTGCCTCATATCGTTAAAGAAGTGATAGAGGAGTTAGGTGGAAAATCAATTGTTAGCTGGAAGGATCCTCGCTTTGAAGAATATCAATTAGTTGAAGTCTTTAACGAGTTTGCTAATATGGATGATAATAAATTTCATGTTTGGGATCCGGAAATTGGTGAGGAAAATATAAAAATAGCAGAAAGAGCTAACATTGGAATTACGTTTTCAGATATAACTTTAGCTGAGTCAGGAACTGTTGTCTTATTTAGTGAAAAAGGAAAAGGCAGATCTGTGAGTCTACTTCCAGCAACATATATTGCTATAATTCCTAAAAGTACAATCGTACCAAGAATGACACAAGCAGCTACAAAAATACACCAAATGTCACAGGCTGGGCGCATCCCATCATGCATCAATTTTATCTCTGGACCTAGTAACAGTGCAGATATTGAATTGAATTTGGTTGTTGGTGTTCATGGCCCAATTAAAGCAACATATATAATTGTTGAAGATATATAATAAGAAAAGCATCGGCACTGAAGTGACCCCTAAAAGTTAGACACGGTTATTTTGTCAGGCAGCTTGCTCAAAATGAGTTCGGTATTGTACCGGACTCATTTTTAATTTTGCCTTCATCCGTTTCGTATTATAGTATTTCATATACTTTTCCAGTTCTTGCATAAAATGCTCTATACTTTCAAATTCCTTATAATAAAGGAATTCTGATTTCATAATCCCAAAGAAATTTTCCATCACCGAATTATCGTAACAGTTTCCTTTACGAGACATACTTTGAATGATTCCTCTTTCTTGGAGGGCATGACAATACTGTTTCATCTGATAATGCCAACCTTGGTCTGAATGCATTAGTAGTTCATGCTCTTCTGGTAACCTCTCTAGAGCTTTCTCTAACATCTTTGAAACAAGTGAATATGTTGGTCTTGAGCCGATTGTATACGTAATAATTTCTCCATTAAATAAATCTAATACAGGTGATAAATAGAGTTTCTCACCAAATAATTTAAACTCTGTAATATCCGTTACCCACTTCTGATTTGGGGCATCCGCTGTAAATTGGCGATCTAAATGATTCGGCGCGATTTTTCCTACAGTACCTTTGTAAGATTTATATTTTTTCATGCGTACCAGACATTTTAGACCAAGCTCTTTCATGATACGTTGAACCTTTTTGTGATTCACTTTTTGCCCACGAATTGTTAGCTCATCACGAATACGACGGTAACCGTAACGACCTTCATGTTCTTCATAAATGGCCTTAATTTCAGCTTTTAAATCACTGTCTGAATCTGGACGTTTCATTCTCTTCACTAAATCATAGTATGTACTACGTGGAATATCAGCGAGCTTCACGAGTGCCTTCACCGGGTATTTATGCCTTAATTCATAGACTACTTGTGCTTTGTCTTGTTTGGTGATTTTTTTTGAACTAAGGCATTCAACTTTTTTAAATACTCATTTTCCATTTCTAATTGTCTTATACGCGCTTCATATGCCTCGACTGATCCTTTGGCTGGTGCCTCTTTTGGTTGGTTAGTAGATTTATTTTTCATGGATAGACGTCCCTTTTGTTTCGGTTCAAGGGCTTCTACACCACCAACCTCCATCTTTTTCTGCCAATCATACACCATTGTATAACTAGAGAGTTTAAAAAGGGCTGCGGTATCCATTAATGACGCACCAGTTTGAACCATGTAGTTTAGTACATCTAGTTTAAATCCAACAGAACAGTTTGTATAGGTGTTTTTAAGTCCTTCTTCTCCATGTAATTCATATAACTTCAACCAATATTGGAATTGTGCTCTTGTAACACCTAGCTGCTTTGCATATTCTTTTTGAGAAGTTATTTTCGAGTTATAGCCTTCAATGATCATTAATTTCGTATCACTTGTAAATTTAGTCATAAATAAAACTGCACCCCAATCGTTAGTTGTGTCTAACAATTGGGGTGCAGTTCACACTGCCGATGCTTTTTCTTATTTTGCTATTTTTTCAAGATTTCCATTCTTATCCATCCGGAATTTAGGTGATTGTACTTGCTCTTCTTCATCTTGAAGTAATGCCATTCGACGAGCACGATTCATAATTTGAATTAAGGATTGGTAGTCTTCTTCAACAACGCGGTGGTCGTTTTCAAGTTTAGAAAGCTTAGTTTCTAACTCTTTTTTCTCAGTCATTAGTTGAAGGTTTTCTCTCATTAGCTTTTCATTTTCTTTTCTTAATTCAGATGAACTACCTTCATTTGATGCTAATGATTGAATAAAGTTAAGTACCTCTTTCAGACCAATATTCTGATGTTGTGGTTGATGATTTTTTGTCATCACATGTACTTCAGAAGCTGTCATCGTAGGCATCATTGCTGTCTCCATTTGAGTATGAACCGTCGTTGGTTTAAATGACATTCTTCTTTTCATTTCTTTTCTTTGTTTTTTTGCTAGTTTTATTGCTTCGTTATACTGATTTCTAACTACGGCATTCCAGCGGAACCCGCATGCAGCTGACGTACGGTTTAACTCATCTCCTACTTCATCAAAGGCTTTTAGCTGTGTACCACCTTCTCTAATGTGGCGCAAAACTGTTTCTGCTAATAATAAATCGTCTTCTGATGACCATGCATCCTGTCTAATTTTCATAATCGTTCATCTCCTTATAATTCGTTTCTATTTTTCTACCCATTTTGTAAATGAGAAAAAATGTTAATTGTTTAGTAATACTTTTGCCAGATTTTGATGCAAATATACATAGACTAGGAGCATTTTTTGCCAAAATAATTAGTTTTAGACTGGGATCTTCTTTAGTTAGTTAGATTTATAAGGATAAGAAAAAAAGAATTTGTTTGCTTAAGGTAAAATAATAGATACGAAAAACTATAAAAGGAGATAACATACCGTCAATTGTATAAAGTACTAGATGTTAAACAAAAAGAGTGCAGAATGTAATTTTTTTTACATTCTGCACTCTGCTTTTTACATTTTTTTTCGTTTTTCGAAGTAGTCTAAACGTTTCGTTACAGTCAACTCATAGCCGTTTTCTGATGGTTTGTAGAAATTTTTTCCAAGCATATGATCAGGCAAATATTGTTGGGAGACGTAGTTCTTTTCATAATTATGGGGATATTTATAGCCTACTCCATGCCCCAATTCTTTTGCACCTTTATAATGAGCATCTCTTAAATGTACAGGTACTTCACCTGTTTTCTCCTTTTTTACCGCTTCTAAAGCATTATCAATCCCTACAATAACAGCATTACTTTTAGGCGCAGTTGCTAAATAAAGTGCTGCTTCCGCTAATGGAATTCTTGCTTCAGGCATACCGATGAAATTAACTGCATAGGCAGCAGCCTGTACAATTAGTAAGGCATTAGGGTCTGCTAAACCAATATCCTCTGCGGCATGAACATATAATCTTCTCGCGATAAACTTTGGATCTTCTCCTGCGTACAACATTTTTGCAAGCCAATATAGTGTTGCATCTGGATCTGAACCACGTATACTTTTAATAAACGCAGAAATTGTATCGTAGTGGTTATCACCCTTTTTGTCATATCTGACTATGCGCTTTTGAATTGACTCTTCGGCAATCTGTAAAGTAATACTAATACACCCTTTAGAGTCTGGATTGGTAGTTAAAACGGCGAGTTCAAGAGCGTTCAGAGCAGATCTTGCATCTCCATTTGAAACATTCACAAAATGATCAAGTGCTTCATCCGAAATAGTAACTTGATAGTTTCCAAATCCTCGTTCTTTGTCCAAAAGGGCATGATTTAGTATTTTTCTAATGTCTTCCTCATTATGTGGTTTAAGTTGAAACAACCTTGATCTAGAAAGTAGAGCTTGATTAATCTCAAACATGGGACTTTCAGTTGTTGCACCAATTAAAATAACTGTTCCGTCTTCAACGTTTGGTAACAAGGCATCTTGTTGGCCTTTATTAAATCTATGGATCTCGTCTATAAACAAGACTGTTTTTTTACTGTACATCAAAAGACGTTCTTTTGCTTCGTCAATCACTTTTCTTATGTCGGCAATTCCAGCTGTTACAGCATTTAACTGTTCAAATGTTGCTGAAGTTGAATTTGCAATAACCCTTGCAATTGTTGTCTTTCCAGTTCCAGGTGGTCCGAAAAATATCATTGGTGTAAGACGATCAGCTTCAATAGCACGTCTAAGTAAGGAACCCTTGCCAAAAATATGGTCTTGGCCGACCACTTCATTAATGGTTCTAGGACGCATCCGATTTGCTAAAGGTCCTTTTAAGTTATCATTATTTTTTGAAGAATAGTTAAATAAATCCACGGCTTTCCTACTCCTTACGAGTCTTTTGAGTCAGATTAACTGAATAAAAGTTGAAATGCAACGATTTTCTATATTGTTCTTAATCTTACCAACAGTTTTTGGAATCATGATATAATTGGGGATAGAAAAGCCACAATGTTTACGAACAGAGCCTTAGATAAAGATAAAGATAAAGATACAAGCGAGAGTAGGAGACAACTTGGGGACAAACAAACGAATATTAGGTAGAAGATGGCTTATTTTCATAGTAGGTTTACTTATTATGTCTTTAGGAATAGTCTTAATGATTGAAGCAAACTTAGGCGTTGCACCATGGGATGTTCTTCATATAGGGTTAACGAAACAAGTAGGCCTTACAGTTGGATCTTGGTCAATCATTGTAGGTTTTTGTATTATTTCAATCACAAGTTTATTAACGAAAGAGTTACCTAAACTAGGGGCCTTTATTAACATGGTACTTGTAGGTGTATTTATTGACATTTTCCGACTTTTTATTGAGACACCTGCCACAACCGTAGGTCAATATGTTATGCTTTTGGTTGGAGTCATTGTCTGTGGATATGGAATTGGTCTATATATTGCACCAAAATGTGGTGCAGGCCCGAGAGATAGTCTAATGATTGCAATTACTGAATTGAGTGGTTGGAAAGTTCAACACGTTCGTCTTGTAATGGAAATCATTGTATTAATCATTGGTTGGCAATTAGGTGGACCAGTATTTATCGGAACAGTTATTTTTAGTTTAACAATTGGTAATGTTGTAGGTTATACACTACCACAATGTCAAACTTTAGTAGATCGAATGATAGAAAGAGGGATACAAATTGAAAATATCGACAAAGGGACGCTACGGGTTAACAATCATGATGGCGTTAGCAAAGAAGCACGGTGAAGGGCCGGTATCATTAAAGTCTATAGCAAAGGATTACGATCTTTCAGAACATTATCTAGAACAGTTAATTGCACCTCTTCGAAATGCGCTACTAGTGAAAAGTGTCCGTGGGGCTTATGGCGGCTACATGTTAGCTAAAGAAGCAGACAAAATCACAGCCGGTGATATCATTCGGGTGTTAGAAGGACCAATTAGTCCTGTTGAAGTACTTGATGATGAGGAACCTGCAAAACGAGATCTTTGGATCAAGATTAGAGATGCTGTTAAAGACGTGTTAGATAACACAACTTTGGAGGATTTAGCAAACTTTGAAGACAAAGGAAACCAAGAATACTATATGTTTTATATTTAGTCCATAATATAAATTATGAATTAGGAATTTTGAATTGTGAATTGAGTAATGTATTGCTTCGAAGCTTTGCTAAGCCAATTCATAATTCTTAATTCAACATTCACAATTGATTTTAAGAAGGTGTCAAAACGAAAATGAATCCTATCTACGTAGATCATGCAGCTACTTCACCAACACATCCTAAAGTTGTAGAAGCAATGCTGCCTTATTTTTATGAAAACTTTGGCAATCCATCAAGCATTCATCAATTTGGTCGAAAAACTAGACAAGCTATTGACGAAGCACGAGCGTATTTAGCCAAAACAATCAATGCCGAAGAAAAAGAAATCATCTTTACCAGTGGAGGTACCGAGGCAGATAATCTAGCCGTAATTGGTTTTGCCATGGCAAACCAAGATAAAGGTAAGCATATTATCACATCTGCTATTGAACATCATGCACTTTTACATACGTGTGATTATTTAGAGAAGCAAGGTTTTGAGCTTACCTACCTACCTGTGGATGAAAGTGGTAAGATTTCCATAGAAGAATTAAAGCAATCTCTTCGTCAAGATACAATATTAGTGTCAATCATGTTTGGAAATAACGAGGTAGGGACGATTCAGCCGATAACTGAAATAGGACAATTGTTGTCTGAGCATGGAATTGCTTTTCATACTGACGCAGTTCAAGCATACGGAATTGAAACAATTGACGTAAAAGAAATGAACATTGATTTCTTAAGTGTTTCCTCTCACAAGATTAACGGTCCAAAAGGAGTAGGCTTCCTTTATGCTAATAGTCAAAGGAGGATACAACCTAGTCTTTATGGTGGTGACCAGGAAAGAAAAAGACGAGCAGGGACAGAGAATGTAGCGGGAATAGTAGGGATGAAGGTAGCAGCCAAGCTTGCTTTTGAACAACAAATTGAAAAGCGAGCTCAATATAATTCTTTCAGAAATCAGATGGTTACTATTTTTAGAAATTCAGGTATTAACTTTCAAATTAACGGTGATCAAGAAACATACTTACCGCACATTTTAAATGTAAGTTTTGAGGGAGTAGGGGTTGAGTCATTGCTAGTTAACCTTGACTTATTAGGTATTGCAGCATCTAGTGGATCAGCGTGTACTGCTGGAAGCTTAGAGCCTTCCCATGTGTTAGCAAACATGTTTCGCAATGATACACCACGAGTCATGTCAGCTATTCGCTTTAGCTTTGGTCTAGGTAACACCAAAGAAGAGATTAACCTAGTAGCAAATGAAACCGTAAAAATTGTTCAGAGAATTAAACAGTAAGTGAGAGGTAGTGAGGTAATGCTACAAAACAACAAAGCACCAAAGGATACAAGGGTAGTAGTTGGAATGTCAGGTGGGGTTGACTCATCTGTAGCTGCCTATCTTTTGAAGGAACAAGGGTACGACGTAATTGGTATCTTTATGAAAAACTGGGATGATACAGACGAAAATGGAGTTTGTACAGCAACTGAAGATTATAATGATGTCATCCGTGTCTGTAATCAAATTGGTATTCCATATTACGCAGTTAATTTCGAAAAACAGTATTGGGACAAGGTTTTCACTTATTTCTTAGATGAATACAAAGCAGGAAGAACGCCAAATCCTGATGTAATGTGTAACAAAGAAATAAAGTTTAAAGCCTTCTTAGATCATGCGATGTCTCTGGGGGCGGATTATTTAGCAACAGGGCATTATGCAAGAGTAGCATTCCGTGATGGAGAATACAAAATGCTTCGTGGTGTTGATGAGAATAAAGATCAAACCTACTTTTTAAACGCGTTAGGACAAGATCAATTATCCAAGACGATGTTTCCGATTGGAGATCTACCAAAGAAAGAGGTACGCGAAATTGCTCAAAAGGCACAATTAGCTACAGCCAATAAAAAGGATAGTACTGGGATTTGTTTTATTGGGGAGCGTAACTTCAAAGAATTTTTAGGTCAATTTTTACCTGCGCAACCAGGGGAAATGCAAACCTTTGAAGGTGAAGTGAAAGGAAAGCATGATGGGTTAATGTACTATACATTAGGGCAACGTCATGGTCTTGGTATTGGTGGTTCTGGTGAACCGTGGTTTGCTGCAGGGAAGGATTTAGAAAAGAATATTTTATTTGTAGCTCAAGGCTTCCATCATCCGAGTTTATACTCAGAAGGTTTAACAGCAACTAATATTAACTGGGTTAGTAATCAAGAGGTTCCTCAAACATTTACCTGCACCGCTAAATTTCGTTACCGACAGCCAGATAATGGAGTCACAGTGTATCTTGAAGAAGATGGAACGGCCAAAGTGATCTTTGATGAGCCGCAGCGTGCGATTACGCCTGGACAAGCTGTAGTTTTCTATCGAGATGATGAGTGCTTAGGTGGCGGAACAATTGATAAAATAATTAAAAAAGTGGACTGATCTCAACTAGCCATTGAGACAGTCTTTTTTTCAGATTAGACCTTAATGAAACTTAGGAGTGATACAAATGGAAAATAAACAAGCTGAGGCAGCGAAATTGATTCAAGAAGGTAAAGTAGAAGAGGCCGCAAAATTATTAAATGAAGCAATAGCAGAGAACCCAAATGATGCTGTTGCGTACGTGAATTTTGGCCATTTACTATCGGTTATTGGTGAACGTGATCGAGCAATCACATTCTATAATCGGGCAATTGAGATAGATTCGACAATGGCTACAGCCTTTTATGGTGCTGGAAATACATATTTTGAACAAGATAAATTCGAAGAAGCGATTGGTATGTTTAAAGAGGCGATTGCTAACGGTTTGGTCGAGGCTGATGCTTACTTTATGCTAGGGCTTTGTTATTCAAATATGGGTGTTTTTCCGTATGCATTAGCTAACTTCTTGACAGCAACTGAAAAAAATCCAAATGATATTGATGCTCTCTTCCAATATGGAATAACACTAGCACAAACAGAACAAATTGATGAGGCAATTGCTGTTCTTGAGAGAGTAATAACTTCAGATGAAAATCACGCAGATGCTTATTATAATCTAGGTGTAGCCTATGCTTTTAAAGAAGATGGAAAAAAGGCTTTAGAGATGTTTGAAGCGGCGCTAAAGATCCAACCAGGTCATCTTTTGGCAGGGAACGGAAAAAAACAACTAGAGGCATTGCTCCAAGACGAATAAAACTTGGAAGAGGTTAAAATTATGGTTGTGGAAAATCAAAATGATAGTCCTTTTATTAAAGGTGAATTAGTTAACGTCATTTATATGAATGAAGAAAACTTCTATACTGTTGCGAGAGTAAAAGTACTTAACACAAATCTAGAACTATTGGATAAAGTCATAGCCATAGTTGGCACACTTCCAAAGCTAGATGAAGATCATCCATATACATTTTACGGCAAAATTCTTGAACACCCGAAATTTGGGCAACAATTTCAAGTTAGTTCCTTCGAAAAAGAAATGCCCAAAACTAGTGAAGGGATTATTCGTTATTTAAGCAGTGATCGCTTTAAAGGAATTGGTCGAAAAACTGCTGAAGCTATCGTTGAAAGATTAGGGGAACAAGCCATATCAAAAATTATTGAGAATAAAGACATTTTAAAGGAAATTCCATCTTTAAAAGACGAAAAAATTCAGATCATTTATGAACAAGTTATTGAAAATCAAGGGATTGAGCAAGTACTTATTGAGCTTTATAAATATGGCTTTGGACCCCAAATGGCCATGAAAATCTTTCAAGCTTATAAAGAAGAAACGTTACAGGTACTAAAAAATAATCCATATCAGCTCATTTATGATGTTGAAGGAATTGGATTTGCAAGGGCCGATGCCTTAGGTCAAGCGATTGGATTTACAAAAGGTCAGCCGGAACGAATTCATGCTGGATGCCTTCACATTGTTCAAGAGATGTCTTTGCAAGAAGGTCATGTTTATGTTATAAGGGATAGTCTAATCAGAGAGGCTATCTCCTTGCTTAGTGATAATAACTATAACCTTTCTGTTGAAGATGTTGAGAAACAATTAGTGTTCTTAGAAGAAGAAGGACAACTTATTGTCGAAGGTGAAAATGTTTACTTACCTTCCTTATTTTTCGCGGAAAAGGGACTTGTTACAAGCATTAGTAACCTCCTTTCTAACAACCAACATATTGAAGAATTTCCGGAAGCTGAATTTTTAAAAGCTATCGGTGAAACTGAGGAAGAGTTAAAAATTGAGTATGCTCCATCTCAGAAAGAAGCAATCAAAACAGCTTTACAATCCGGTATGATGATCTTAACGGGGGGACCTGGGACTGGTAAAACAACAGTAATAAAGGGAATTGTTGAATCCTATGCCAAACTTCATGGACTTTCCTTAAACAAAAGAGATTATGGGAAAAATAATCCCTTTCCAATCATCTTAGTAGCTCCTACTGGCAGAGCGGCAAAAAGGATGTCAGAAGCAACGGGGTTACCAGCTGAAACCATTCATCGACTGTTAGGTTGGAAAGGTGGTCACTCAGGTTTTGAAAAAGATGAAGATAACCCCATTGAAGGCAAATTACTGATTGTTGATGAGGTATCAATGGTAGACATCTGGCTTGCGAATCAATTATTTAAATCATTGCCTAGTTCAATACAAGTCATACTTGTAGGAGATGAAGATCAACTTCCTTCTGTAGGACCAGGACAAGTACTTAGTGAACTACTCCACTCGAATGTCATTCCAACAGTAAACTTAATTGATATTTATCGTCAAGCTAAGGAATCATCAATTATTCAGCTTGCTCACAAAATGAAAGAAGGTCAGTTGCCAGGAGATATTACTGATGCAAAATCAGACCGTCGTTTCTTTGCATGTAGCCAGGATCAAGTCATTTCTGTAATTGAACAAGTGTGCCAAAATGCAATGAAGAAGGGTTATTCTGCTAGAGAAATTCAGGTCTTAGCCCCTATGTATCGGGGAAATGCGGGGATTGAAGCATTAAATATAAAACTACAGAGCATATTTAATCCGAAAAAAGAAAGACAGCGTGAAATTGTCTTTGGAGAAGTAACCTATCGTGTCGGTGATGTTGTTCTTCAACTTGTCAACAATTCAGAAGAGAATGTTTTTAATGGAGACCGTGGAGAAATCGTTGCCATTATGTTTGCAAAAGAGAATGTTGAAAAACAAGATCAAATTGTTATTTCCTTTGAAGGAATAGAAGTGGTTTATACAAAGCAAGATCTAAATCAGATTACCTTAGCCTACTGTTGTAGTGTCCATAAATCACAGGGTAGTGAATTTCCTATTGTCATTATGCCCATTGTAAAGGGGTATCATCGTATGCTTCGTCGAAACTTAGTCTATACCGGAATTACAAGAGCGAAGGAATTTCTAATTCTTTGTGGGGAAGTGAAAGCCTTTCAAACGGCAATCCAACAACAGAATGAAATGCAGAGAAATACAAAGCTGAGAGAGAAGCTAATTGAGCAATGTAGATTGTAGAATGTGGAATGTAGAATGCAGAATGCAGAATGTAGAACTTCCCTTTCTGAAGTGAAAATTTGTACATTGCAGTTGGAATTAGTTGCTTTGCATGTTTCTTGACAAATTACAAACGATATAAATGTTCGGAAAGGTGGGAGAATGACTTTGCGAACGTTTTCCGTTCTAAATGGTTTATCCGTTATATCTCTAGAAGGTGGAGAGGAAATCGGGAAAGTGATCGATTTGTTATTTCAGGAAACAAAAGTTAAAGGCTTGCTTATTGATAAAAATGGTTGGTTAAATCGCCATTTATTTGTACCTTTGGACCATATCCATGCAATAGGACATGATGCGTTAATTATTGATAACGTTAATATGCTGTCTTCATATGATAAAAAACAATTTCCGTATTTTACACTTCACAATGGAGTGAAAAAAATTGTTGGAAAAACGTTAATGTCGACTGAAGGCGAAAAGTTGGGCTTGGTAGAAGATGTATATTTTCATGAAAAAATGGGCAATATCGTAGGGTATGAAGTGACAGACGGATTTATCGCTGATTTGAAAGAGGGGAAACGCGTGTTGCAATCAACAGCTCCTTTAACAGTTGGTGAAGAGGTTCTAGTCATTGATCTAAATTGTTAAAGGAGGCCCTACGATGCGTTGTCCTAATTGCAAAGGGAAAGATATTGGAAAAATAGGTACAAATCAATATTATTGCTGGCATTGTTTTATTGAATTAACTATCGTAAACGGGCGATTTTCACTGCACCAAGTAGAGGAAGACGGAAGTTTAAGCTCACTTGATGACCTCTTTGAAGATGAGGATATGAGCGTAGAAAGTAGTTAATAACTTTCATCAAGTGTTAGAGGTACTGATGACCTAAAGTCTAAGCACTAACACTCTAAAATTGGTGGTGATTGAATTGCGTACAAGAACTTTATTAGCTATAGGTTTAGGTGCAGCTGCAGTTTCAATGATGGATCCTAAGCGTCGTAAACAAATGATGCGTATGATGGAACCCATGACAAACAATTTCGAAATGGCTGAAATGATGCCATCAAAACAAACAATAAAGAAGCTTCAAAAGCGCATGATGCGAACATTTTCGTAATCGAGTTAGCTCCTAGTTTAGGCTAGGGGCTTTTTTGTTTTAACTTGAATTGATAAATTCGATAATAATTTTACAACTTCTGTTAAACAATAAGGTCTACATGGATAAAAATGGGGTGATATTTTGGAACCATTACCAACAAAATGGCTTTTGCGTTTAGCGAGTCTTTTACTAATCTTATTATGTGGGTATGTATTCTTTTTGCTTTCACCAATTTGGGAACCAATTTTTATCGTAATCATTAGAATTCTAATTCCTTTTATTATTGCTGGAATTATAACTTATCTACTTCACCCAATTGTTGAACAACTAAAAAATTTGGGAATTGCCAGGCCGTTCTCAATCCTGTTAATTTACATTGTTATTATCTTTGGATTTGGATATTTATTAGTCAAAGGGACCCCGTACATTGTTGAAGAAGTAAAAGATCTATTTGTAAACATCCCGCACTTTGCAAATATTTATCGGAACGTTGTAAGTGACTTCTATAAGCAAACCTCGATGTTGCCTGATGGATTTCGGGTTACGGCAGAAGGATGGTTAACGGACATTGAAGCAGTGGCTGCAGAAGGGGTAGTTGGAACAATTGAAGGATTAGGTGGATTACTTGATTACCTACTCGTAGCAATCATTATCCCGTTTCTTGTTTTCTATTTATTAAAAGACTTTAACTTGATTGAAAAAACGGTTTGGTATCTAACTCCTCGGAAATGGAGAAGTTCTGGAAGAGAACTATTGAGAAATATTAATGTTTCTTTAGGTAACTATATAAGAGGTCAAATAATCGTTTGTGTTGCTGTAGCAATCATTGCCTCAATAGGTCTTTGGATAATTGGAATGCCATATGCACTAATTCTAGGCATTTTTATTGGTGCTACAAATATCATTCCTTATTTCGGTCCAATTATTGGTGCAATTCCCGTAGCAATAATCGCTTTTACAGAATCATTTCAACTTGTTTTATTAGGTTTGCTCGTTAACTTTGGGATTCAACTCATCGAAGGTAATATTTTATCACCACTAATCGTTGGAAAAAGCCTACATATGCATCCTATATTAATTATGTTTGCACTAATTGTTGGTGGGGAAGTAGGCGGGGTTATTGGTTTAATTATTGCAGTACCGATTTTAGCTATAGTGAAGGTATTCATCATGCATATAAGAGAGGCTATTCAAAAAAGACATAAAGAAGACGCTAGCATTTAAAAATGGAGAATGTAAAAAGAAGAATTTAGAATGGTCCGCTTTGCTTTGGAGCTAAACATTTTGCATTCTTGACAAAGGCATTTGCCATAACTATAATGACCATTATAAGAATATATTAAAACTTGATGAAGGAACCCTTTATTAAAGTCCATCTATTAGAGAGGAATTTCCTAGGCTGAAAGAAATTCTAGATGAAGGTTAATAAACTGCTACTCCTGAAAGCAGGCCAAAACCTGCCGGCCAAAACCGTTATTAACACAAGGTGATGAACAATTTGTTCATAACTAGGGTGGTACCGCGTGAGTTCAGCTCTCGTCCCTTTTTGGGATGGGGGCTTTTTCTATTTCAATTGTGAATTATGAATTATCAATGTTGAATTGCTTTGAGCTATTCTTCGAAGCACAGCATAAATAATTCATAATTCACAATTCATAATTCAAAATTTATATTGGAGGAATTTAAGGTGAAACGATTAACTTCAGTTGAAGTAAGACAAATGTTTTTAGACTTTTTTAAAGAGAAAGGACATGCAGTTGAGCCAAGTGCATCACTTGTTCCTCATGAAGATCCATCATTGCTTTGGATTAACAGTGGCGTAGCAACTTTGAAGAAATATTTTGATGGACGTGTAATTCCGGACAATCCGAGAATTACGAACGCACAAAAGTCAATTCGAACGAATGACATTGAGAATGTCGGTAAAACAGCTCGTCACCACACGTTCTTCGAAATGCTAGGAAACTTTTCGATTGGTGATTACTTTAAGAAAGAGTCTATTGAATGGGCTTGGGAGTTCTTAACTAGTAAAGATTGGATTGGCTTTGATCCTGAAAAACTCTCGGTTACTATCCATCCCGAAGATCATGAAGCATTCGATATTTGGAGTAAAGAAATTGGGATACCTGAAGAGAGAATTATTCGTCTAGAAGGAAACTTCTGGGATATTGGTGAAGGACCAAGTGGACCAAATACTGAGATCTTTTATGACCGTGGCGAGCGCTATGGTAATGATGAAAGTGATCCTGAACTATATCCAGGAGGGGAGAACGAACGTTATCTAGAAGTTTGGAACCTTGTCTTTTCTCAATTTAACCATAATCCAGATGGTACATATACACCACTCCCTAAGAAAAATATTGATACTGGAATGGGCTTAGAAAGAATGGTATCTGTTGTTCAGGACGTTCCTACTAACTTTGATACAGATTTATTTGTACCAATTATTAAAGCAACAGAAGAGATTTCAGGAGTAGCTTATGGTCAAAATAAAGATTTAGATGTTTCATTTAAGGTTATTGCTGATCATGTTCGTACAGTTAGTTTTGCTATAGCAGATGGAGCACTCCCTTCTAACGAAGGACGTGGGTATGTTTTAAGACGCTTGCTTAGAAGAGCTGTTCGTTACGCAAAATTAATCAACATCCATCGTCCTTTCATGTATGAGTTAGTACCAATTGTTGGTGAAATTATGGTTGACTTCTACCCAGAGGTAAAAGATAAAACAGAGTTTGTTCAAAAGGTGATTAAAAACGAAGAAGAGCGCTTCCATGAAACGCTAAATGAGGGTTTAGCTATTCTCTCTAAAGTTATAGAACAGGCGAAAGCAGCAAACCTAGAGCTTATTTCTGGTGAAGATGTTTTCCGTCTATACGACACGTATGGTTTCCCTGTGGACTTAACAGAAGAATATGTTGAGGAAGCTGGTCTTTCTATTGACCGTGCTGGTTTTGAGACAGAAATGGAAAAACAGAGAGAGCGTGCCCGTTCTGCTCGTCAAACAGGTGAATCGATGCAATCACAGGACACACTGTTAGGAGAGCTTAAGGTCAAGAGTGAATTCGTAGGTTATGAAAAACTTACAGCAACGTCTAAAATTGAAGTGATTATTAAAGATAAGGAACTAGTAGAGAATGCAATAGCTGGTGATGTCGTAAAAATAATGCTTGACCAAACACCTTTTTATGCTGAAAGTGGTGGTCAGGTCGCTGACAAAGGTTCCCTAAGAGCTGAAGGTGTTGTTGCTCAAGTAGAAGATGTCCAAAAAGCGCCAAATGGACAAAATCTTCATACAGTACGTGTTGTTGAAGGTACTCTAGCAAACGGAATGACTGTAATAGCAACAGTGGAGGAAACGGAAAGAATTGGTACTGTAAAAAATCACACAGCTACTCACCTTCTTCATCGTGCCTTAAAAGATACGCTAGGTGAACATGTAAATCAGGCTGGTTCACTAGTTTCTGAAAATCGTTTGCGTTTTGATTTCTCTCATTTTGGTCAGGTTACTCAAGAGGAATTAGCAAACGTTGAAGCAATTGTTAATCAAAAGATTTGGGATGCTATAGCTGTTGAAATTTCAAATAAAAACATTGATGAAGCAAAAGCGATGGGAGCAATGGCTCTATTTGGTGAAAAATATGGTGAGGTTGTTCGCGTTGTTCAGGTGGGAGAGTATAGCCTAGAACTTTGTGGTGGTTGCCATGTGAAAAATACTGCTGAAATTGGATTGTTTAAAATTGTTTCAGAATCTGGAATTGGAGCAGGAATTCGCCGAATTGAAGCGGTAACAGGAAAAGGTGCATATGAGTATATGAATGGACAGGTAGATTTACTAAAAGAAGCGGCTAGTTTAGTCAAATCTAACCTAAAGGATGTACCTGATAAAGTAGAACAATTGCAATTACAAATTCGCAAGCTGCAACGAGAAAACGAGTCATTAGCAGCCAAGCTAGGGAACATGGAAGCTGGAGATCTAATTGAAAATGTACAAAAAGTAAATGATGTATCACTCATTGCAGCAAAAGTGAATGTTGCTGATATGGATAGCATCCGTGGTTTAGTGGATACTTTAAAAAATAAACTAGGTTCAGGTATTGTTGTTTTAGCTGCTGTCAATAATGAAAAAGTAAATATTGTTGCGGGAGTAACAAACGATTTAATTAAAAAGGGCTATCATGCAGGGAACATTGTTAAAGAAGTAGCAACGCGTTGTGGTGGAGGCGGCGGAGGTCGTCCAGACATGGCACAAGCAGGTGGGAAAAATCCAACTCAGCTACAGGAAGCTTTAGATTTTGTACCACAATTTCTGAAAACAATTTCCTAAATAATTCATGTTAGTGTACAATATGGTTATTAGAATTATTAAATGTCCAGTTTATTAGTTTTAAATCAATTGTGCATTGTAGGAAAGAGGTGTTTGTGATGAGTTCTATGGACAATACGATGAAATTTAATTTTCAAGATGACTCAGAAGATACGAATGTCCAAGAGGTACTTTTAACGGTATATGAGGCATTAGAAGAAAAAGGGTATAATCCAATTAATCAAATTGTAGGTTATTTATTATCAGGAGACCCAGCTTACATTCCGAGACACAAAGACGCAAGGTCATTAATTCGTAAGCTTGAAAGAGATGAATTAATTGAAGAACTAGTAAAATCGTATTTATCACAGCACCAAGAGGGGTAATATGAGAACATTAGGTTTAGATGTAGGAACAAAAACAATTGGAGTTGCGGCTAGTGATGAACTTGGGTGGACTGCCCAAGGTATTGAAACGATTAAGCGCAACTTAGAGGATCCAGAAAAAGACTGGGAGAAATTATCGAAGCTTATCACCGAACTTGAAATAAACAAAGTCGTAGTTGGTTTGCCTAAAAATATGAATGGTACAATTGGTCCGAGTGGTGAAGCTTGTCAACAGTTTGCTGATGAAGTAAAACATCGCTTTAATTTACCTATCATTATGTGGGATGAACGTTTAACAACTGTTGCAGCTGAACGGATGCTTATAGCTGCGGATATGAGTCGGAAAAAGCGTAAAAGTGTTATTGATAAGATGGCAGCGGTTATGATCTTGCAAGGATATTTAGATTCTTCATCATAATGTAAAACGAATGCGATTAAGAAAATATGTCAATATTAACTTAAGAGTATGAAAACATTTTGATATAAAAAATAATGAGGTGTTATTGTGGAAAATACAGAAAGAGAACGTATAATTATTCCAGATGAAAATGGAGACGAGCATTTATTCGAAGTACTTTTTACTTTTGATGTAGAGGAAACTTCAAAGTCATACATGGTACTTATTGCTGTTGGCGAAGAAGAAAGTGAAGACGAGGAAGCAGAAGTTCATGCTTTCCGTTTTGAAGAAACAGGTGAAGGTGACGACGATTTACAGCTGTTTCCTATTGAAACAGACGAAGAATGGGATATGGTTGAGGAAATGCTTAACACGTTCCAGGCAGATGACGAAGAAGAAGAGTAGTTAAGAGGAGGCAACCGAAAAGGTTGCCTTTTTGCATTTCATTCGCTATTCTTTTCATGAAATTGACATAGTTAATGAAATTATGTAGAAATATAGGTATAATAGGAGTGTTGTACTTTTACGATAGAAGTCCTCTATAAGGGTTGATAAGAGGGGGAGGGAAATAATGACTACAGAAGATAAACAAAAGCAAAAACAGGAGATAAGAAAGCAGTTATTACGAGAACGTGGAGAAGAAGCAAGTATCGTACGAAAAATTGTAACCGCCTGCTTACTCTTGTTAATAATCGCCTTTGGTGTAACCGGATATTCTGCCTACCACTATATAAAGGGTGTTTTAGAGCCAGTTGATGTAACTAGTGATGAGCTAATAGATGTACACATACCAATTGGTTCAACAGGGACTAGAATCGGAAACATCTTGGAAGAAAACGGACTCATCAAAAATGCTAGTTTTTTTAGATATTATATTAAGTATAAAAATGAATCAGGTTTTCAAGCGGGCGATTACCAATTGTCTAAAAGTATGACCATGGATGACATGATTGCTGCATTAAAAGAAGGAACAGTATATCAAGAATATGCGTTATCTTTTACAATTCCAGAAGGCAGATGGTTAGAGAGTATTTTAAATACGATTTCTGAAGAAACTAATCATACAATTGAAGCCTTAACAGAAAAGGTTACAGATCGCGAATATCTTGAAGGCCTAATTAGTAAATATTCAATTCTTACTGAAGACATCTTAGATGAACGTTTACGATGGCCTCTTGAAGGGTACTTGTTTCCTGCAAGATATGATTTTGTTGAGGAAAATCCTTCGATTGAAGATATTTTAGAGACAATGTTAAAGAGAACGGAACAAATTGTTGGAAAATATTTTGAAGACCTCGAAGAAAGTGAATATACTATTCACGAAATCATGACTTTAGCCTCAATCATTGAAGGTGAAGCACAAAGAACAGAAGACCGTTATAAAATTTCCGGAGTGCTTTATAATCGCTTAAAAATCAATATGGCGCTACAAGTTGATCCAACTATTGCTTATGCACATGGTCAACATTTTTCAAGGACACTGTATGAACATTTAGATATTGACTCACCTTATAACACTTATCGTTATGCTGGTATTCCAATAGGACCAATTAATAATCCAGGTGAAGCTTCTATTAAAGCAGCTCTACAACCTGAGGACCACAAAAACCTTTATTTCTATGCAGATAGTGAAGGAAACGTTCATTATAGCGAGACATTCCAGCAGCATCAAGAGATCTTAAGAAAATATCGTAATTAACTTTTAATGCTGTATAACCTTTAGTGAGAGTGTGATTATTCGCATTCTCTTTCTCTTTATGGTACAATAAATCGTTCTTTTTAGAATGAAGATTTTTTATAAGGAGCTTTATTTATGGTGTCTGATCAAGTAAATTCTTATATTAGCTCATTAATAAAACAGCGGGGTCCTTTAGTGACGGAGATCGAGCAGTATGCTTTAGAACATGGTGTTCCAATAATGGACATTGTTAGTATTGAAGTCATGCTACAAATACTTTCCTTGGCAGAAATACGCAAGGTGCTAGAAGTAGGTACCGCGATTGGCTACTCTGCAATTCGTGTTGCAGATCATTTACCTCAGTGTGAAATTGTTACCATTGAGCGTGATGAGGAAAGATTTAAGAAAGCTGAAGAAAATGTAAAAAGAGCTAATTTAGATAATCGTATTTCCTTAATTTTTGGTGATGCATTAGAAGTTGGATCTCAAGTTGAACAGTATGGTCCTTTTGATTGTCTTTTTATTGATGCAGCAAAAGGTCAGTATAAACGCTTCTTTGAATTATATAGCCCTCTGGTTAAGCAAAATGGCCTAATTATTAGTGACAATGTATTATTTAAAGGCATTGTGGCAAATGATGGGAAAATTGCTAAAGGAATACGCACAATGGTAACTAACTTGCGAGCTTATAATGAAATGTTAATGATAAATGAACAATATGAAACGACGTTCTATCCAATTGGTGATGGAATGGCGATCAGTAAGAAAAAATAGGTGGTGACTATAATGAAAAAACCTGAATTACTTCTCACACCAACGAAGGTTGAGGATATAAGTAGATTAATTAAAGCGGGAGCTACTGCCTTTGTTATCGGTGAAGAAAAATTTGGTTTACGTCTGGCAGGAGAATTTAACAGAGATCAGGTAAAAGAAGCTGTTCGTATTGCACATGAGTCTGGAGTTAAGATTTATGTTGCAATGAATGCCCTTTTTCATAATGATAAATTAGATTTGCTTCCTGATTATCTTAAATTTTTAGCCGAAGTGGAAGTTGACGCCGTTGTGTTTGGTGATCCAGCAGTCCTTATGGCAGCAAGAGAAAATGCTCCAGGTCTGCCTTTGCATTGGAATACTGAAACGACAGCAACGAATTATTTTACGGCCAATTATTGGGGGCAAAAAGGAGCAAAACGTGCTGTAATGGCGAGAGAAATTAATATGGATGCAATTGTTGAAACGAAAGAAAATGCGGAAGTTGAGATTGAGGTTCAAGTTCATGGAATGACTTGTATGTTTCAATCTAAGCGGATGTTGTTAGGCAACTACATGGCGTTTCAAGGAAAGGATCTGAAGGTTGAAGGGCGAAGTAAAGATAGATCCTTACTTTTACATGATCCTGAGAGAGATGCAAAGTATCCAATTTTTGAAGATGAAAATGGAACACATATCATGAGCCCAAATGATATCTGCATTATAGATGAATTAGAAGAAATGCTTGATGCTGGAATAGATAGCTTTAAAATTGACGGAATTCTTAAAGAGATTGACTATCTAGAGAAAGTAACATCTCTCTACCGTGAAGCAATCGATCTATATTTTGAGGATCCCGATGCATATCAGGATAAGAAGTATCATTTTCTACAAGAAATAGAAAAAATACAACCGAAAAATCGGAAACTAGACACCGGATTTTTCTTTAAAGAAACTGTTTATTAAGGAGGGGTGTATAATGGAACAAATTTCAACAGTTACCCCAGAGGGAAAACGTGTCATCACTAAAAAACCTGAGTTATTAGCTCCTGCTGGAAGCTTAGAAAAATTAAAGATAGCTGTTCATTATGGTGCTGATGCGGTATTTATTGGTGGACAAGAGTTCGGATTACGCTCTAATGCTGATAATTTTTCAATTGAAGAAATGCGTGAAGGTGTTGAATTTGCCAAGCAATATGGGGCCAAGATTTATGTTACAACAAACATCTTTGCACATAACGAAAATATGGAGGGGCTTGAAGAATATTTACAAGATCTCCAAGACGTTGGTGTTGCAGGGATTATTGTTGCCGATCCGTTAATTATTGAAACATGTAAGCGAGTAGCACCAAAAGTTGAGGTTCATTTAAGTACACAGCAGTCATTAACAAACTGGCAAGCGATAAAGTTCTGGAAGGAAGAAGGTTTACACCGAGTTGTACTAGCACGTGAAGTTGGCTTAGAAGAGATGCTAGAAATGAAAAGAAACGTAGATATTGAAATTGAGACGTTTATTCATGGTGCCATGTGTATATCATATTCAGGACGCTGTGTATTAAGTAATCACATGACGGCTCGTGACTCTAATAGAGGCGGTTGCTGTCAGTCATGTCGTTGGGAGTACGATCTTTATGAGGAAACAAATGGACAAGAAGAAGTGATTGAAAATCCATTGTTTAGCGGTGAAGACCTACCTTTCTCAATGAGTCCGAAAGACTTAAATCTAATTGAAGGAATTCCTCAGCTTATTGAAGCCGGAATTGACAGCTTAAAAGTAGAGGGTAGAATGAAATCTATTCACTATGTTGCTACAGTCGTTTCCGTCTATCGTAAAGTGATTGATGCATATTGTGCTGACCCGGATAACTTTAAGATGGATCCTGAGTGGGTTATAGAATTAAGTAAATGTGCAAATCGTGACACAGCTTCTTCATTTTTTGAGAGTGAGCCAACATATTTAGAACAGCTTTTCGGTAGAACAGAAGGAAAGAAAACTCCATTTGACTTTGCAGGACTTGTTCTAGATTATGATAAAGAAACAAAGATTGTTACGTTAGAACAGAGAAATTACTTTAAACCTGGTGATAAAGTAGAATTTTTTGGTCCGGAAATTGAAAACTTTACTATTACAGTTGGGGATATTTTGGACGCAAAAACAGGTGAAGCAATGGATGCGGCTAGACATCCACTTCAAATTGTGAAATTTAAAGTGGATAAACCACTATTCCCAAATAATATGATGCGTAAAGGAGTACTATAATGACGAAAAAGCCCGTTGTTATTGGTGTTGCCGGAGGAACAGGGTCAGGAAAAACAACGGTAGCCAACGAAATTTATCGAAACTTTATTGATAAATCTATATTAATGATTGAACAAGATGCATATTATAAAGACCAAAGTCATAAAACAATGGAAGAACGGGTTCAGACAAATTATGACCATCCATTAGCCTTTGATAATGATCTTTTATTAAATCATTTAGAAAAATTATTGGCGTACGAAAGTATTAATAAGCCACAGTATGATTACGCTAGACATACGAGAGCTGAAGAATTCACGATTGTTGAACCAAAAGATGTGATTATACTCGAAGGGATTTTAATCCTAGAAGACAAGCGACTTCGAGATTTAATGGATATTAAACTCTTTGTTGATACTGATGCTGATATTCGCATAATAAGAAGGCTTGTAAGAGATATTGAAGAACGAGGAAGAACATTAGACTCGGTGATTACTCAATATACTTCAATTGTGCGTCCAATGCATCTCCAATTTATTGAACCAACAAAGAGATATGCCGATGTGATTATCCCTGAAGGTGGACAAAATCGTGTCGCAATTGATCTAATGGTAACAAAAATTAGAACAATCCTTGAAGA
The DNA here is from genome assembly GCF_004116265.1 of Anaerobacillus alkaliphilus. Lineage (NCBI taxonomy): Bacteria > Bacillati > Bacillota > Bacilli > Caryophanales > Bacillaceae > Anaerobacillus > Anaerobacillus alkaliphilus. The sequence goes on from NZ_QOUX01000042.1 coordinate 195,410, forward strand.
AAAAGAAATTTTGTAATAGCATAGGGAAATAGGGTTTTTATTTTCAGCTTGTTATTTCATAAGATGGTAAAGAAAAGCTTGTGCAATTTGCTTGAGAAGCGACTTGCTAAGCTTTTCTGTACATATAGTTGGCAGATTTTATACTTACGATAATTTTTGCTAAGCACTATTGAAAACCTTACCAAAATATTTTTACTGACCAGTAAATGAATGTACATTATAAGGAGTGATCGACAAGATGAGTGAAGACAAAAAGTTTTATATGACGTTGGATGGTAAAGCAAAACTAGAGCAGGAATTAGAGTTCTTAAAAGCAGAAAAACGAAAAGAAGTTGTAGAGCGAATTAAAATCGCACGCTCTTTCGGGGATTTATCTGAGAACTCTGAATACGATTCAGCAAAAGAAGAACAAGCCTTTGTAGAAGGTCGAATTGTTACTATTGAAAAAATGATTCGTAATGCTGTAATTATTAAAGAAGATGAGACAAATTCTTCCGTTGTTTCGTTAGGGAAATCTGTAAAGTTCAAAGAGCTACCTGATGGGGACGAGGAAGTTTACACGATTGTAGGTAGTGCAGAAAGTGACCCTTTTGAAGGGAAAATTTCAAATGACTCTCCAATGGCTCAAAGCCTTTTAGGGAAAACAGTAGGCGATAAGGTAACTGTTCAAACACCTGGTGGAGAAATGAAAGTAGAAATTCTAGAAATAAAATAATGATTATAGAGTGCCTAGCTTCTACCAAAGTGTAGTGTTAGGCATTTTTTTATTTGAGACAAGTTGCTCTAAGCGTAGCGTAAGCAAATTTTTGAATAAACTTCCATGAATTAGTAACAATGAGTAATGGAGGTGATAGCATGACTGTTCGCAAACGGATGATTTGGGTACTAGGAATATTTTTGCTCGCAATGTTCGTTTTTATTATTAGACTTGCATATGTTCAACTCATCGCTACTCATCACATAACAAAATACGATATTGATCTAGTTCAGGAAAGTATTAAACAGCGGACGAAAAAATTTGTTCTGCATTCTGGAAGAGGTTATTTTACTGATCGAAATGGTCAATCATTACATATGGACTATTTTCCAAGCCTTATTTTGTTCCCTTACTTAAAGGAAGAAGGCTGGTCATTATCTAAAGTTGCGCAAATCCTTAATATAGACACTGAAAAGCTTATCACATCGATTGAACATGCCAATGAGCCATTTATATTTAAGGATAATGGAGTGCGCCGAAGACTCTCGATAACAGAAATGAATAAAATTAATGAATTAAAAATTCCTGGTGTTTATGCTCATTTTGTTCAGGAGAGAACAGAAAACATTGCCCCCCACTTAGTAGGTGTTGTAGGAGAAAATGTAGAAGAGGTAAAAAAAAGATATAAAGCACAAGTGGAAAATGGAACATTGTCAGTACATACCGAAATAGGTGTATCAGGGATGGAGCGTTCGTTGGATCCGTTTTTAATATCACAAGGAAGTTCTGAGTTAAATTACTTTGTTGATAACTTAGGAAGACCACTATTTGGGTATGATGTACGTTATCATGCACCAGCAGATCCGTATCATCCAACAGAAGTTGTCACAACGCTCGACAAGGATATCCAAAATTATGTTACGGATGCGCTAAAAGAAACGGGCTTGACGTACGGAGGTGCCGTATTACTGGATGTAAAAACAAATGATCTGATTTCACTTGTTAGTTTGCCGACTTTCAATATTCATTTTCCATTTGATGAGGGAGCAAAAAACCATATTGTTTCTTCTTATACACCTGGTTCTATTTTTAAGATTGTAGTTGCTGCTGCAGCTATTGATCAAAACATTACTAATAAGTTTGATCTCTTTGATTGTAATAGAAATCTTTATGGTGATCAGGAAGAACCAAGGATGCTAGGAAGTTTAACATTCCAAGAAAGTTTCGCGCAAAGTTGTAATTATACATTTGCCAAGTTAGCATCTGAAATGTTAAAGACAGATAATCAGGTATTGCAACGTTATGCTGAAAAATTAGGATTAGTAGATAAGGTAGGTTGGAATGGCGATATTTATCGATTAGAAAATATAGCCCATTTTCCAGAAGAGGAAGAAGGGACTATTATTGTTAGCGAGGAGGATATTGGTAATCCATATGCAATTGCACAAACAGCTATTGGTCAAAAAAATGTTCGGGTTACACCTTTAGCGGTGGCAAATATGTTAGCAACCATTGCACGTGGGGGAGAAAAACGTCAAGTTCGTAGTGCTACAAAAATTAAGTATGAGAATGGAACAACAGTGGTTGAATTTCCTACACAACAGTTAGGTGATGGTAATCAAATTTCAACCTATACGGCTATGCGACTACAAGAATTGCTTCGTTCAGTAGTAAAACAGAAAAAAGGAACAGCTAATTCCAAACTTAGTAACAGTCCTTATTTAGTGGCTGGAAAAACAGGTACCGCCGAAAAAGGTAAAAATAAAGAAAAGTTGAGTCACTGGTTTGCAGGTTATTTTCCTGCCGACAAGCCTAAATATGTCTTAGTCATCGTTGATTTAGATCACCATAGTGGAAATTATAAGACACTTAAAGCATATCAAAAGATTGTAAAGTATCTTTATGAGTTTGATCAAAATTAGAGTGTTGTACTTTGTAACTAAGGTAAAATATTTTTTTCAGATATAATTATCGAAAAAATTCTAAAATTTGATTATAATGGTAACTAGTAGTCAACGTAGGAGGGAATGTAAATGAGAAATGATAACTTTTACGGTAGCGGTATTAGGAGCCAAAAAAGGAAGAAGCAAAAAGCGGACAAGATATTAAATATATCAATAGGAGTAGTTGTTTTTCTCATTTTACTAGTAGGAGGCCAGTTGTTCTTAGGAGGCAAATCTCCTGAAAAGGCTGTAAGTAGCAAGATGCCAGTACAGGCTACTCCAGTTACTAATGAAGAAACTGAGGAAGTAGATGAAGATGTTGAGGCAAAAGAGAATTTAACAGAAGTGGAAGTAGATGAAGAAACGCCAGAAGAGACAACAAATGCCAATGAGACACCTACGAACCAAAACCAAGGCGGGACTACCCAACAAACAGGGCAATGGCAGCCTATTGGAACTGTCCAGGAAGAGCCATTTGTCGCCATCTATGATAGAGATCACGTGAATTGGCTAGAGATGACAAAAGCCTTTCAAGTAGCAACTGGGTTAGATGATACCATCATACTATGGCGTGTTAGTAATGGTGGTGACCATCAAAGTGCTGTAGGGATTGTTTCAGACTCAAACAATCGAAATACTCCTTATCAAGTCAGAATTGAATGGGTAACAAATGAAGGGTGGATGCCTGTAAGTGTTGAGAAGTTAACCGAAAATCCTTTCTAATTGAGAGTAGGAATTCTTCTGCGGAAGATACAAATAATAAGGAACAAGCTGAAAAGACCTCGGATCCGAGGTCTTTTCATAAGGACATAAATAGGGTATATTTTTAGAATGAAGAATAGAAGGGAATTGATTTAATTTGCGTATTGGAATTATAGGTGCAATGGATGAAGAGGTTGAATTACTAATCAGTAAACTTGATAACAAGGTTGAAGAAAAAATTGCTGGTTGTGAATTCTTCAGTGGATTGTTAAATGGGGCGGATGTAGTTTTATTAAAATCAGGTATAGGTAAAGTAAATGCTGCTATAGGTACAACATTGCTAATAGATAAATTTAAACCTGATTACATAGTAAACACAGGATCAGCAGGAGGATTTGAGCCATCATTAGAGGTTGGCAACATTGTGATCTCAACAGAAGTCCGATATAATGACGTCGATGCTACTGTTTTTGGTTATGAATTTGGACAGGTTCCAAGAATGCCGGCTGCTTATCAACCAAACGATATGTTAGTTTCAATTGCCGAGAAAAGCGCTACTGAAGTAGGGGTTCACTCAGTCAAGGGGCTAATTTTATCAGGAGACTCATTTATGAGTGATGAAAATAGAGTTCTTGAACTTAAGCATAAGTTTCCTCAGGCATACTGTGCAGAAATGGAAGCAGGAGCTATTGCACAGGTTTGTTATCAATTTAATTGTCCTTTTGTGATTATACGTTCATTAAGTGATATTGCTGGTAGTGACGCGAAGATGTCCTATGATCAATTTTTACAGACAGCCTCAGTTAACTCAGCAAATCTTGTGTTATTAATGGTAGAACATTTAAACAATCAGTAATAGTTATTGGAGTCGATCATTCGACTCCATTGGCTTTAATTGGATGTAACCTCAGATACTACGATATGTTATACTAGAATAGCATCGAGTGGTAAAAGACTCTAATTCGGTGATAAATAGAGTTGGAGGTTACTAACATGAAAAATACGAAGGTATTATCTGATAAAGTTACAGATTATAAAAGATTTGCATTTATATTATTAGCACTAACGGTATTTATGTTTATTGGGTTAATTGTCCCTAATGAAGGTGTTACCCAAAATCAAACAATCATTTTAATAGTGGTTAGTATTTGTTCTCTTGCTTCAGCGTTCTATTTTCATAGAAAAGCAATGAAATTTCAAGAACAGTTATATAATGAAGAATAGAAAACCTCTACGAAATTCTGTAGAGGTTTTTACTTACGGTCCCATTTAAAAAGCTATTCTAATGTTATCAATTTTTTACTTTTGGATAGATTAATTTTAAAAGGAGTTTCGTTTAATAAAATGTTTGCATTTCTTTCACAATAAATATCTTCCATTTGTTCAAAAAAAAATAGATAATGGAAAAAGAAAGAAAATTTTTCATTGAAAGGGGATCATTATAATGAAAGTTAAAGTATTAGCACCAATCTTTGCTGAAGCCGCAAGCAAGTTAGTTAATGCTACGAGTAAATACTCTGATACAGTCCTTATAAAAAAGGACCACTGGGTAATTGATGCTAAAAGTTTACTTGGTATATTAGCTATTGCACTTCAACCTGGGCAAGTATTCGAACTAAGTATTGACGGAGAAGCAAAAGAAGAATTAGTAACGGAACTACTTTCTTTAGGAATTTTCGAGGTCGAAGAATAGTCAAAGAAGATTGAGTACTCATGATGAGAGTCTCAATCTTTTTTGTTTCACCACATATGACATAGTCCCTAGTAATCCACAATTATTGTTTAAGTTCACCAATATTTCAGGAAACCGTTTGCACAATCTAGAAAGCTTATAGTAATATTGGGAATGGATACCTTTGATTTAGAGACAAGATAGGGAGTTGACTACATACTATGAATAAGACCTGGTGGAAAGAAAGTGTTGTTTACCAAATCTACCCTCGTAGTTTTGCGGATAGTAATGCGGATGGTATTGGTGATTTGAAAGGAATTATTTCAAAGCTCGATTATTTAAAGTTGTTAGGGATTGATGTTATCTGGCTATCACCGGTATATAAGTCTCCAAATGACGATAATGGTTATGATATTAGTGATTATCAAGAGATAATGGATGAATTTGGGACGATGTCTGACTGGGAGGAGTTATTAGCAGAGGTTCATAACCGTGGCATGAAACTGATTATGGACTTAGTTGTTAACCATAGCTCAGATGAGCATCAATGGTTTGTAGAAGCGAGAAAATCAAAAGATAACCCGTATCGGGATTATTATATTTGGCGCCCGGGTAAAGATGGAAAAGAACCAAATAATTGGGCAAGCGCCTTTAGTGGCTCAGCGTGGGAATATGATGAAACAACAGACGAATATTTCTTACATTTGTTCTCAAAGAAACAGCCAGACCTAAATTGGGAAAACCCAAAGCTTCGTGAAGAAGTTTATAAAATGATGAATTGGTGGCTTGACAAAGGTATAGATGGATTTAGGATGGACGTAATTAATTTCATCTCGAAAGTAGAAGGACTTCCTGATGCTCCTTCTGAACCAGGAAAAAAATATGTATCTGGTCACGAATACTTTATGAATGGCCCTCGTATCCATGAATTTTTACAAGAAATGCATAAATCGACGACTGCAAATTATGATGTGATGACTGTTGGAGAGATGCCTGGGGTAAACCATGAACAAGCTAAATTATATACGGCTGAAGATCGTGGTGAAGTCAACATGGTATTTCAGTTTGAACATGTTGACTTAGATTCAGGCCCACATGGAAAGTGGGATCTTCGTCCACTTAAGTTGTCAGACCTGAAAGAAAACTTGTCTAGTTGGCAAAAGGGCTTGGAACAGATTGGTTGGAATAGTTTATATATGAACAATCACGATCAACCACGGATGGTTTCTCGCTTCGGAGATGATGGGAAATATCGAGTAGAGTCGGCAAAAATGTTGGCAACATTACTTCACATGATGAAAGGAACTCCTTATATTTATCAAGGTGAAGAGATGGGGATGACAAACGTTCGATTTGAAAGCATTGAACAATATAAAGATATTGAAACCTTAAATATGTATAAAGAAAAAAGTGAGCAAGGGCTCGCTCATGAAACAATTATGAATTCAATCTATGTTAAAGGAAGAGATAATGCACGCACTCCGGTACAATGGGATGATAGTGAGAATGCAGGTTTTACAACTGGAACTCCTTGGATTGAAGTAAATCCTAATTATAAAGAAATAAATGCAAAGGCAGTACAAGAAGATAAAAATTCTATCTTTTATTACTATCAACAATTAATTCAGCTACGTAAACAACACGAGATTATCGTTTACGGTGAATATGATTTACTGTTAGAGCATGATCCGGATATATTTGCTTATGTAAGAACTTTAGGAGACAAGAAGTTAGTAGTTGTTTGTAATTTCTACGCACAAGAACCAACGTTTGAATTACCGAACAACTTATCATTCTCAGCAAGTGAATTAATCATTAGTAACTATCCAGAAGTAGAGGGTACAGTTAAGAAATTTACATTAAAGCCTTACGAGGCAAGAGTTTATCTACTTGAATAAAATAAAAGAAACTCCGTTCTTAAGCGGAGTTTCTTTTTTGTGGTAATTCCATTAGGCTGTTTTCGCAAAGTTTGTTGCTTTCGTAAAAATCCCAAAAGCCGGATTTTTACACATAATACTAATAATTCACAACTAATTTAGTAAGTATTGCTCTTTTCTTACATAATTTATTGGCTGATATCTTCATCTAGGGTATTTTTTCGATTATTTTGGGGTAAAAAAGCCACAATGTTTACGAAAAGAGCCTTCCATTAAGATCCTCCTTTTAAAAATTGATACTAAGGTGCTTTTTTGTAACTACTATGGATGTATTTAGCTAGGTTATTCTAACATGACTTGGCTGATACTTTTATAGAGAACCACAAAATGGTGTAAATTTTAAGAATATTTCCTAAATGTCTTGAATTAGAAAGCAAGAAACGCATATAATGATATTGAGTATTATTCTCATTAAATCGGAGGAGATTTATAATGGTATATGCACTTGTAGGGCTCACAATCGTCATTTATTTTCTAATTGTCATCCGTATTTTCCATGGAATTAATGATACAAAAACAGTTTCCTTCGTTTCAAAAATGAAAAAGATTGTGAAAACAAAACTATTTTCCACATTTAATACTGAGTTAAAGTAGGTACTTTCGACGCTACCTACTTTTTCTTATCCCATAGTAGGTTACAGTCGCCATTTCTACTTATAGTTTCATGTTTATAGTTCGTTTTGCTTGTGAATACTAGTGAATATTGTTACGATTGAATAGAACTGTTCAGACTGAATAGTTAATGAAGATCTTTTTTGAGGTGAAATTATGAAAATTACAGATGAAGCAAAATCATTTATTCAAGGAGTCATGGCAGAAAATAATGTAACTGGTATTAAAGTTATATTTGCCGGCATGGGTTGAGGCGGTCCAAAATTAGGATTGTCTCTGGAAGAGGCAAAAGGTGAGGATATCGTAGAAACAATTAACGGTATTCAAGTGGCTTTCGAAAAAAGTATTAAAGAACAAACAGAAGATTTAACACTTGATTTCAAAGAAACTCCACAAGGCTCTGGTCTTGTGATGTTAGGAATTAACGAGTGTTGTTAGCAGAAAATGGGCTAGCCATCAGGCTAGCTCTTTCTTGATTCGGTAATTAAAACGTGGAAAAATGTGTTATAATAATTAATGTAACAGCTCACATTAGTTTAATAAATAAATAAGGATCTTTATTATATAACAATTGAGAGAAAGGAGTTCATATGGATAATACTGATTTTTTGAGTAGTAAAGATATGGAAAAAGTAAAACTACTGCAGGAAAAAATCAAGAGCTCGACTTGCTTTGATGAGTGTAAAAGGCTCGTAACAAAAAAAACGCTAGTTATAGAAAAAGCAAGGGTGAAAAGGGATAAGTTCTTATCCCAATAATGTTTAGATATTCCCATTCATGGTGTATAACGTTTCTTTAGAAGGAAATTCTATGAAGAGACCGTTTACTAGTGAAAGGGATTTTTTATTTGTATTTGTAATCATGATAATGTCTTTTGTGAGTGTCTTTATGAAGAGCTTTTACTTTAAGCTTATTTGAAAGTATGGTAAATTAAAACGAGTAATTTTAGGAGGTTGTCATAAATGAGTGTACATATTGGAGCAAAAGAAGGCGAAATTGCAGAATCAATACTTTTACCAGGAGACCCGCTACGAGCCAAATATATCGCGGAAACATTTCTAGATAATCCGCAATGTTATAATGAGGTTCGGGGTATGCTTGGTTATACAGGAACCTATAAAGGAAAACGTATCTCTGTGCAGGGGACAGGAATGGGAATTCCTTCAATGTCTATCTATGCTCAAGAACTAATGCAAAGTTACGGTGTAAAAAATCTAATTAGAGTTGGTACTTGTGGTGCTATTCAGGAAGATGTAAAGGTTAGAGACTTAATTATTGCTATGACTGCATCCACTGATTCCTCAGTAAATAAAGTACGTTTTAAAGGGATTGATTTTGCACCTACTGCTAACTTCGACTTGTTGAAGACAGCTTATGATATTGCTGCTAGTCGCAATAAGAAAGTGAATGTGGGGAGTGTGTTTACTAGTGATACATTCTACAATGAAGATAAAGAAGCAGTTCGTACTTGGGCAGCCCATGGTATCTTAGCTCTTGAGATGGAAACGACAGCTCTTTATACTCTGGCTGCTAAGTTTGGTGTACGAGCATTATCAATTTTAACCGTAAGTGATCATGTATTAACAGGAGAAGAGACGTCATCAGAAGAACGCCAACAGACATTTGGCGAAATGGTTGAAATTGCCTTAGATACAGCAATTCAATTTTAAAAAGGCTGTTTTCGCAAAGTTTGTTGCTTTCGTAAAAATCCCAAAAGCCGGATTTTTACACAAATTACTAAGAATTCACCACTAATTTAGTAAGTAATGCTCTTTTCTTAAATAATTAATTGGCTGATATCTTCATCTAGGGTATTTTCCGATAATTTAGGATAGAAAAGCCACAATGTTTACGAAAAGAGCCTTTAAAAAAGAAAAGCGAAGGCGTGTCTGAGGCACTTCTTCGCTTTTTTTATAAAAATATTCTAAGTGATAAACCGACAATACCGACAACAGAGACATAAATCCACAATTTTAACTTCGCTAGTTTTTTTTCAACAGTTTCGTCAGTTACCAATCCTTCTTTTTTTACAGTATCCTGGATCATCACGATTATTTTATCTTCATTCGGAAGCTTTTCTATGGATCGTTTTATCATATTTTCTGTTTTTTCTGAACTAGGCAGATCATCTAACTGCTTTAGTTTATCCTCTAGGAGCACAACTTTGGTCTTTAATTCATTAATTTCTTCTATCATATCATTCTTTTCCACCAAATCCCCCTCCTTTTCAACTTCCTACTTCCACTTCATATCATATGCAGAAGGTTCAACTTTCGAAAGGGACATGTGTCTTTAAAATTACTAAAAATTATAAAGTGTTAAACCTTGCAAGTAGTGCCTCTCTATAAACTTTTGATACCTTCTTTTGGCGCTCAGTATTATTTTTACAGTACTCATCAAGCATGACTTGTTCATTAAGCTCAAGAACACGTAATCCATCTGAGGTTTCTAAAATATCAACGGTACAAAAATTTAGTTCTAGCGCTTTTGCTGCTTGTTCAGCCAACTCTGACAATTGTGGGAGTAACTCTTGGGGTACATCAATCGATTTAGCACCACTTATTAAATTATGTTTCCAAGAGGTGGTTCGTTCTTTTGCTAACCATAACATTGGTTCGCCATTTAGTGTGACAATTCTGTACTCAAATGATGCTTCATAATAAGGACTAATCGTTGCGTCCATCTGTAAATCAAAGAGGGCTTGTAAAGACTGATCTAAGCTATCTAGGCTCGTTATTTTGTATACATTGCTCCCTTGTGATCCATTGTTTTGTTTCAAAACGACTTTTTCATTCGATTGAATAAAAAATTCTCTAGCTACATGAAAGGAATTAGATTGACTAAACCTTGAACGATTATTCATTAAGAAAACATGTTCTACCGCAGGGATTTTAAAATACTGTAGTAGATCAAACGTTCCCGATTTACTCATTGCTGATTTAGCAGCAGCACTATTGTTTAAACCAACTTCAACGTCATGCATTAAAAATGATTTTTCATTCATTACTGCTTTATATAGATAATTTGGTGTAATTTCTTCAAAGGTGACACCATCATTTTTCACTGATTGTTGGATTAAAGATAAATAAGGACGATTGGTAGGCAAGTGTAACTCTCCTTTGGAAAAATTCTGTAGCTACTATTGTATCAGAATAGCAGTAACATTGTAATTATCGTTTGTCAAGTGACATATTTTTTAAAAAATCGAGCAAAAAGATTATTAAAATTCTAAATATTATAATATAATAGAATTGAAGTTTGGTTTGGAACCGAGTGAGCGGTTGTTCAGGGTGATAAGTCAAGTTTTTCTTTTTGAGAACAACTGAAAGCACTTACATTGGAAAATAAGGGGGATATACATGAATTTTGAATTAACAAAAGAACAACAAATGATTAAAGAGATGGTTAGGGATTTTGCGAAAAATGAAATTGCTCCATATGCTGTCGAGCTAGACCAAACTGAGCGTTTCCCGATTGAGACATTTAAAAAAATGGGTGAACTAGGGCTCATGGGAATTCCATTTCCTGAAGAGTATGGTGGTTCTGGTGGAGATACGATTTCCTACATATTAGCCGTTGAAGAAATTGGGAAGGCGTGTGGAAGTACTGGTTTAAGTTACGCTGCGACAACCTCATTAGGCGCAAGTCCACTTTATTATTTTGGAACTGAAGAACAAAAAAGAGAGCACTTGGTTCCTTTAGCTTCAGGTCAATCATTAGGGGCATTTGGTTTAACCGAACCTAATGCTGGTTCAGATGCTGGTGGCACACAGACAAAAGCGGTCGTCGAAGGAGACGAATTTGTGATTAATGGCGAGAAATGCTGGATTACAAATGCTTCATTTGCTAGAACGGTAATTGTTACTGCAGTAACTGGCAAGGATGAGCGTGGAAAAAATATTATCTCCGCCATTATTGTTCCGACTGATACACCAGGACTTACGATAAGCACACCATATGAAAAAATGGGAGTGAGAGCTTCTAACACAACTGAATTAATTTTGGAAGATGTTCGTGTTCCAACATCAAATTTATTAGGCGATCCGCAAAAAGGTTTCGGACAGTTTCTTTATACTTTGGATGGAGGTAGGATCTCAATTGCCTCGTTAGCAGTGGGAATTGCTCAGGCGGCATTTGAGGCCGCTTTGAAATATTCACAAGAAAGAAAGCAGTTTGGCAAAGCAATCTCTAATTTTCAGGCCATTCAATTTAAGCTAGCGGATATGGCAATGGAGATTGAGCTAGCTAGAAATATGGTGTTAAAAGCTGCTTGGTTAAAAGATCAAGAGAAACCATTTAAAAAAGAAGCTGCATATGCGAAATTATTTGCTTCTGAAATGGCTACGAGAGTTTGTAATCAAGCCATTCAAATTCATGGTGGCTATGGCTACATGCGTGAATATCAAGTAGAACGCTATCTAAGAGATGCAAAGTTGATGGAAATAGGGGAAGGTACGTCTGAGGTTCAAAGAATGGTAATTGCTCGTCAATTGCTATCATAGGGTTAGTATAAGTGCACTTGTAATCTATCGGACTAGTTTGAAACTAGTCCCTACATAAGATTTTCCTTTTAATATCAAGTTATTTAAGTAGAGAAAAAATAAGAGGAGTGAGCCGATGTTTAAGAAAATCTTAATTGCCAATCGTGGTGAGATTGCCATTCGCGTGATGCGAACTTGTAAGCAGATGGGAATTAAAACGGTAGCCGTATACTCAGAAGCTGATGCGGAGGCTCTTCATGTAAAATACGCAGATGAAGCATTTTTGTTAGGACCACCTAGAGTAAATGAAAGCTATCTTAAAGTAGATAAAATTATCGAAATCGCCAAGCAAACAGGGGCAGAGGCAATTCATCCTGGATACGGTTTGTTATCGGAAAATGCCAATTTTGCACGTGAGTGTCAGAAAGCAGGACTTACATTTATTGGTCCTAGCCCTGAAGTCATTGAAAGTATGGGTAGTAAGATTGAAGCGAGAAAGACGATGGAACAAGCGAATGTTCCAATTGTTCCAGGTGGTAATGAACCATTAGTAGACACTGATGAAGCCGCTTCAAAAGCTAGGGACATGGGCTTTCCGGTCATGTTAAAAGCTTCAAGTGGCGGTGGCGGAATTGGAATGCAAATCGTTCAAAATGAAGAAGAATTGGTAAAGGCATTTGCTAGTAACCAAAAGCGTGCCCAAGATTTCTTTGGTGATGGGGCGATGTATTTAGAAAAATATATTTCTAACCCGAGACACATTGAAATTCAAGTGTTAGCAGATAAAGAAGGAAATACGGTGTATCTATGGGAGAGAGAATGTTCCATCCAGAGGCGACACCAAAAAGTTGTTGAAGAAGCTCCTTCGCCATTTTTAGATGATGAAACAAGAAGAAAAATGGGGGAAGCAGCAGTGAGAGCCGCAAAGGAAATCGGCTATGTAAACGCTGGAACAATTGAATTTTTAGTAGATGAAACTAAAAACTTCTACTTTTTAGAGATGAATACGAGATTACAAGTAGAGCATCCAGTTACGGAAGAAATCACCGGTTTAGACTTAGTTGAACAACAATTAAAAATAGCTTACGGTGAGTTACTATCCTTTAAACAAGAAGACGTTCGTTTAGAAGGTCATGCCATTGAAGTAAGAATTTATGCAGAAGACCCAGTGCGTTTCTTTCCGTCACCAGGCCAAATTAAAGCATTCATTCTACCGGAGGGTGAGAATGTTCGAAATGAAACAGGTGTTGACGAAACGAGCAAAGTTACTCCTTTCTACGATCCAATGATTGCAAAGCTTATTGTAAAAGGAAGCAATCGATCAAATGCAATTCAAGAGTTACAAAAAGCGTTAGCTCAGTATCATGTTGAAGGAATTAAAACAAATATCCCAATGTTACAAAGAGTAGCTGAACATGAGGCATTCTTAAACGGCGATACGACAACTAGCTTTGTAGAAAAATACTTAAAGTAAAAATAAGCAAATTCAGGAGGAATTATAAATGGAAAAAGTAGTAGCGAGCATGGCAGGAAATGTATGGAAGGTTTTAGTGAAAGAAGGCGACCAAGTTGAGGAAGGTCAAGATGTCGTGATCTTAGAGTCAATGAAAATGGAAATCCCGATTGCAGTTGAAGTATCAGGAACAGTTCAAAGTGTAAAAATTAATGAAGGTGATTTTGTTAACGAGGAAGACGTTTTAATTATCGTAGAGTAGGAGGTTTTTATCTTGATACTACCAAAGGCTATTACGGTAAAAGAAGTGGGTCCACGTGACGGACTCCAAAATGAAAAAACGGTTATTTCAGTAGAGGATAAAGTGGCTTGGATTAATATGCTTTCTGAAACAGGTTTGTCCTATATAGAAGTTACCTCATTTGTAAACCCAAAGTGGATTCCAGCACTTGCCGATTGTTATGAGGTAGCTACTTCTATTGATAGAAAACCAGGAGTTACTTATGCGGCGCTAGTGCCAAACCAAAAGGGTTTAGAAAAAGCGTTACTCGCAGATTTAGATGAAATATCTGTGTTTATGTCAGCTAGCGAAGCACACAACTTGAAAAACATAAATAAATCAATTGATGACACATTTCCTGTCTTAGAAGGCGTTGTAAAAGAAGCATTAGCAGAAGGGAAATCTGTTCGTGGTTATCTCTCAACTGTTTTTGGTTGTCCGTATGAGGGCGAGGTAGATGTAAATCAGGTATTGAGAGTTTCGGAAAAGCTATTTGAGATGGGAATTTCAGAATTGTCGCTAGGAGATACAATAGGCGTTGCTAATCCTAGGCAAGTTCAAACTCTTCTAGAGCAGTTCTTACGTCGTTTCCCTCAGGATAAATTAGCCCTTCACTTTCACGACACGAGAGGATTGGCACTAGCCAATATGTATGCCGCACTTCAAATGGGAATGACAGTGTTCGATAGTTCACTTGGTGGTTTAGGGGGCTGTCCATATGCTCCTGGTGCTTCAGGAAATGTTGCTACGGACGATGTGAATTATATGGTAAACCAAATGGGAATTGAGACAAATATTCATAACGAGAAGTTGCTAAAAGCTGCCCAATTTATTGAGCAACGCTTAAATAAAAAACTAATGAGCCATAGTATGTTAGTTCACGAAAATAATTGTTCACTAGATTCGTAGTAGGTGGAAGGAGTGGTTTAGTGGCTAGGGAAGTCATCCTATCAATACAGGAAAATGAAATCGCTACAATATTATTAAATCGATCAGAAAAGGCGAATGCAATGTCGGTTCAACTGTTAACTGAATTGCAGGACATCCTTGAGAATATTAAATATAATCCAGCGATTAGATGTGTGATTATTACCGGTTCTGGTGAAAAAGCATTCTGTGCTGGAGCAGATTTAAAAGAGCGAGCGACAATGAACCCACAAGAGGTTCGCAAAACTGTGGCACTTATTCGGAAAACGATTAATGATATTGAAGAGTTGCCAAAGCCAGTAATAGCTGCCATAAACGGTGTTGCGTTTGGAGGTGGAACAGAGTTAGCACTTGCTTGCGACTTCCGTATTGCTGCGACTAACGCAGTCTTTGGTTTAACAGAGACATCGTTAGGAATTATCCCAGGTGCAGGAGGGACTCAACGTTTATCTCGCTTAATTGGGAAAGGAAAAGCTAAAGAGTTAATTTATACAGCGCGCCGGGTAGATGCGATCGAAGCTGAAAAGATTGGCCTAGTTGAGTACGTCGAAACCGATTTTAAAGGAAAAGCATTGGAGCTTGCTCAAATGATTTGTAAAAACGGGCCAATTGCTGTCTCTCAGGCAAAGCTCGCGATTGATAAAGGTTTTGAGATGGATTTACAATCGGGGTTAGCTTTTGAACAAGCAGCATATGAAAGAACAATTCCAACCAAGGATCGCTTAGAAGGATTACAGGCTTTCAAAGAAAAGAGACCACCGAAATATATCGGTGAATAGGAGAGAAGGAGGAGAAGGTTATGTCGTTAGAAGAACGTTTACGTGAGCGTGTCGCACAAATATCTAAAGGTGGCGCAGAGAAGTACCATCAAAGCAATGCCGAAAAAGGTAAGCTTTTTGTTCGTGAAAGATTAAATCTCCTGTTAGATGAGGGAATTGAAATTGAAGATGGGCTATTAGCAAACTGTTTAGATGAAACACTGCCTGCTGACGGTGTCGTATGTGGGATGGGGAAAATTAATGGACAATCTGTTTGCTTTATGGCGAATGATTCTACAGTAAAGGCTGGATCTTGGGGAGCTAGAACAGTAGAAAAGATTATCAGAATACAAGAAACTGCAGAAAAACTGAAAGTACCGATGATTTATTTAGTTGATTCTGCTGGAGCGCGAATTACAGACCAAATTGAGATGTTCCCTGGTCGTAGAGGTGCAGGACGCATTTTCTACAATCAAGTAAAGCTGTCTGGGAAAATCCCTCAAGTATGTGTGTTATTTGGTCCATCTGCAGCAGGTGGTGCCTATATTCCAGCATTCTGCGATGTTGTCATCATGGTAGAAGGAAATGCTTCCATGTACTTAGGCTCACCTCGTATGGCCGAAATGGTTATTGGAGAAAAAGTATCTCTTGAAGAGATGGGTGGCGCAAAAATGCATTGCTCAGTTTCAGGTTGCGGTGACATCCTCGCTAAAACCGAACAAGATGCGATTGAGCAAGCGCGTCAGTACTTATCCTATTTACCAGCTAATTACACAGAAAAACCAAGGCAACTTGAGTCTGGAAATGTAAAAGAGTTTGAAAAATCAATTGAAGAAATCATTCCAAAAAATCAAAATGCGCCATTTAATATGCTGGATTTAATTAACCGCGTTGTTGATGAGAATAGTTTCTTTGAAATTAAAAAACTATTTGCGCCGGAATTACTAACTGGATTTGCGAGAATTAATGGTCAATCAGTTGGAATTATCGCCAATCAACCAAGGGTAAAAGGTGGCGTATTGTTTCATGACTCGGCGGATAAAGCAGCGAAGTTCATCACTTTATGTGATGCTTTCCATATTCCATTGGTGTTCTTAGCAGATATTCCAGGATTTATGATTGGTACCAAAGTAGAGAGAGCAGGAATTATTCGTCATGGAGCAAAAATGATTTCCGCTATGTCAGCCGCAACCGTACCAAAAATCTCTATCGTTGTTAGAAAAGCATATGGCGCAGGTCTTTATGCGATGGCTGGTCCAGCTTTTGAGCCAGATTGCTGTTTGGCTTTACCGACAGCCTCAATTGCCGTAATGGGTCCAGAGGCTGCCGTAAACGCAGTATATGCCAATAAAATTGCTCAGTTAAGTGAAGAAGAACGTCCTGCCTTTATTGAAGCAAAACGTAATGAGTATCGTGAGGATGTAGATATTTATCGCTTGGCATCAGAATTAATTATTGATGGCGTCATTCCAGCAAATTCTCTGCGACATGAGTTAAGCACGCGCTTAGAGATGTACATGTCTAAATATATGGTCTTTTCTGACCGTAAACATCCTGTTTATCCTGTGTAAGTTTAGTAATCAAAAAAGGGAGAGTGAGAACGTTGAAATCAATTTACACGTCATTTGTTGATGCCGTAAAAGACATTCATGATGGTGCAACAATTATGGTCGGCGGTTTTGGTTTAGTTGGTATTCCCGAAAATTTAATTAAAGCACTATTGGAAACAGAAGTGAAAGATCTAACCGTTATCTCTAATAACTGTGGAGTTGATGACTGGGGTCTTGGTTTGTTACTTAAGAATAAGCAAATTAAGAAAATGATTGCTTCCTATGTTGGTGAAAATAAAGAGTTTGAACGCCAGGTATTGTCGGGTGAATTAGAAGTGGAATTGGTTCCCCAAGGAACATTAGCTGAAAAAATTCGTGCCGGTGGAGCTGGTATTCCCGCTTTCTACACGCCAGCAGGTGTTGGAACACCGATTGCTGATGGGAAAGAAACAAGAATGTTTAATGGAAAAGAATATTTACTAGAAGAGGCCTTTGTTGCTGATTTTAGTTTAGTTAGAGCAATGAAAGGTGATAAGCTAGGAAACTTAATTTATAACAAAACAGCGCAAAATTTTAACCCGATGATTGCTACAGCAGGTAGAGTTACGATTGCTGAGGTTGAGGAGCTATATGAAATTGGTGAGCTTGATCCAGCTCAAATTCATACTCCGAGTATATACGTACAACGATTGATTGTTGGTAAGCAAGAGAAACGTATCGAACGATTAACTGTTAGCAATTAAGGAGGGGTTAAAATGAATATTCGTGAACGAATTGCCAGACGTGCAGAGAAAGAAGTTCAAGATGGATTTTTCGTAAATCTTGGGATTGGAATGCCAACTCTTGTTGCTAATTATATTTCTGATGATAAACAAGTAGTTCTTCAATCGGAAAATGGGTTGCTAGGAATTGGACCTTATCCAAGCGAAGAAAATGTTGATCCTGACTTAATTAATGCAGGAAAAGAAACCGTTACAGCTATTAAAGGAGCATCATATTTTAGCAGCGCTGAATCATTTGCAATGATTAGGGGCGGACATATTGATTTAGCAATTTTAGGGGCTATGGAAGTCGCTGAAAATGGTGATTTAGCCAACTGGATGATCCCAGGGAAAATGATCAAAGGAATGGGCGGAGCGATGGATTTAGTCCACGGTGCTAAAAAAGTCGTTATCATCATGGAACATGTAAACAAGAAGGGCGAACCAAAGATCTTAAAGAATTGTACACTGCCACTAACGGGTAAGGGTGTAGTTAATCGCATCATCACAGATCGCGCGGTCATAGACGTTACTGAGAATGGCTTAAAGCTAGTAGAAGTAATGGATGGCTACACAGTGGAAGATATTAAGAATTCTACGGAACCAGAATTGATTGTCGCTGAAGATTTGTTATAAAGGCTTCTAAAATGGTACCGCAGACATGAAATCATGGAACTGTTGTCCACATTAGAAGATTGAAAACCCTCCATCTAATGCTGGAGGGTTTCATTTTTAAACGTACTACTTTTTGAGTATTTCACCTAAAACTTTTAATGAATTTCTTATGTACAGACACACACAAGCTCACCCTTACATAAACATAGGATAAATGCCTATGGAGGTGAGCAAATGTCCAGTATTATTGCGGCACTTAGTTATTTCATCAGAGAAATATTTTTCTTTGTTTCCTTCGTAAAAAATAATGCATTTCCGCAGCCATTAAAAGAAGCAGAAGAACAAAAATATTTGAAGCTCATGGCAGAAGGAGACGACATCGCTAGAAACCGCCTGATCGAGCATAACCTTCGACTAGTTGCACATATTGTTAAGAAGTTTGAAAACACAAGAGAAGACACAGAAGATTTAATTTCCATCGGCACAATTGGCTTAATGAAGGCCATTGATAGCTACTCAACTGGAAAAGGAACAAAATTAGCCACTTATGCGGCTCGTTGTATAGAAAATGAAATTCTCATGCATCTGAGGGCTTTAAAGAAGGTTAAAAAAGACGTATCACTTCATGATCCGATTGGTACAGATAAGGAAGGGAATGAAATTACCCTTATTGATGTATTGCAAGCAGATACAGCCGACGTTGTTGATACGATCCAGTTAAAGATGGAAAAGAAACAAATCTATGACTATATCCATATTCTAGATGACAGGGAGAAGGAAGTCATCATCGGTAGGTTTGGGCTGGATATGCAAAAGGAACGGACACAAAGAGAAATCGCTAAAGACTTAGGAATTTCAAGAAGTTATGTTTCCCGTATTGAAAAGCGAGCGTTAATGAAACTGTTTCATGAGTTTTATAAACAAAGTCAAGGGAAGAAATGAGATAATGGAGGGTCATCTACGGATGATCCTCCATTTACATGTGATGAAGCCATAAAGAAATAAAAACCCCAAGCGAGGTGACAAAGCCAACTGTTGGCCCACCTTCTTTATACGCTTCTGGCATCATTGTAGAAGCAACCATCGCTATAATTGCGCCGCCAGCGAAGCAACTAACAATCGCTTTTATACTATTTGAGGCTTCTTCAAGCAAAGTCGCACCAGCTAGTGAAGATAAAGCAGAGAAGAACACTACTAATACCCACATAAATAAAATCTTTTTCTTCGTAAAGCCACTTTTACGTAAGCCGACGGTACTAGCTAGACCTTCAGGTATATTACTAATAAAAACAGATACAACCAGTGCTAAACTAACTTTTGCACCTCCGATAAGACTCATTCCGATCATTGCAGATTCAGGCAAAGTATCCATGACACTTCCGATGAAAATTCCCATTCCAGAAGATTTCCCCTCTTCCTGTTGCTTTGAGTCTTTAACGCTAGGACGGTCAACACCTTTCCTCTGATGGCCACCTCTATGTGATATGAAATAGTCCAAAATCGTGAACAGTAAGGCGCCACCTAAAAATCCAATCGCCACCTCGATAATTCCACTGATTTCTAAAGATTCTTCTAATAATTCATATGTTGTTGCCCCAATTAATGCCCCAGTTCCGAGGGCCATAATATATCCGATAATTCTCTTAGGTATTGTAACTTTTAAAGCTAAGATTGCCCCAAATAAGGTAGCAGAAGCTGCAAAAGTACCCCAAAAAAGGGCATTCCACATTGGAAGTCCTCCTAAAAAATAATTTTGTATAAGAAAAACACAGAAAAGAGAAAATAGTTCATTTCTAGACACTCTCTTTTAGACTTAGATAATAAACTTGATTTTATTCAGGATTAATAAGTGTTATAATAATAATAATGGTATGTTATATGTTGACAAAAATAAGATAATTATTTTATAATTATCTTGAATTCAAGATAATAATGATAAAGGTATGGTTAAAATGAATGTAAATGAAAACAACCAATCATTAAAGTTATTTATTGTATTATCAAGAGCAACTAGAGCTGTACATGATAGAGTGGAAGAGGATATTCGAAACTATGACCTTAACCCAACTGAATTCGCCGTTCTAGAATTGTTGTTTCATAAGGGCGATCAGCCAATCCAACAGATTGGAAAGAAAGTTCTACTCTCAAGTGGGAGTATAACTTATGTAGTTGATAAACTAGAAAAAAAACAGCTGTTAGTTCGCAAATCCTGTCCAAAAGATCGACGCGTTACCTATGCGGTCATATCTGATAAAGGCAGAAATTTTATGGAAGAAATCTTTCCGAAACATAAACAGGCAATTGATGAAATCTTTAATGGTCTATCAGTCGATGAGAAATCCCAGCTAATTGATCTTCTGAAAAAGCTAGGTTTCCATGCCCGTTCATTTTAGGCAAAAAGTTCTTGGAAATCCAAGAACTTTTTTGCTGTAATCAGAGGCAATATTTATTCTTCACAAATGCTAAAGCATCTTCTTTTGAAAGAACTTGCTGATTTAGATACAAGCATTCTAATTCTAATAGTATCGTTGTATAAATTGGGCTGGGTGGAATGTTTAAGGTTTTTAAATCTTCACCATTTATAAAATTTGGAATATCTACTCTCTCAATTAGGTATCGTTTTATCATATGTCTTTCTCCTGAAGGTAATTGATGTAAGATTGAAAAACATACAATTGCTTCAAAACTATATTTCTTGAATAACAAATGTAGCTCACCAAGTTTTGTAACGTTTGCAAGAGAATTATCACATAATTGTATAGAAGCAACCTCATCAATCGTATGCAAATCCGAGCTATCAAGTGCAAATTCCCGAAGTAACTGAAGTCTATTGTCATGTCCAGAAAGTAAAATGATTAAATAACAAATCCAAGCACGGTTTCTATGTCTTGGAAGGGCTAGTGTTATTTCATCGTAAAGCTTTTTATAGTCTTCCAACAATCTTAGTTTATTTTCGCCAAAACAAGTAGTAGAACCAATTAGATATTGTAAAACACCAATTTCAGACAAGCGTTTAAGAGACTCTACGGGATAATCTTCTCTTAAGAGGATACTAAGTTCGTGAGCTAGCCTTGCCTTTGAGGTTGAGGCAATCTTATCGACAGAAATATGGGCTAACTCAAGTGTTTGTTTGTCCATTTCAAAACCAAATCTTTGCTCAAAACGAACGGCTCGTAAAATTCTCGTTGGATCTTCCACAAAGCTAAGGTTGTAGAGTATTCTAATCTTTTTCTGTTTGATATCTTGATACCCATGAAAGAAATCAATAAGCTTGCCAAAATCACGGGTATTAATTTGTAGCGCCATAGCATTAATCGTAAAGTCGCGACGGAAAAGGTCTTCTCGCAAGCTAGACATTTCAACGTTAGGTAATGCAGCAGGATAGTCATAATATTCTGTACGGGCAGATGTAATGTCAATTTTTATACCAGTAGGGTGCTTCCAAGTAGCGGTCCCAAATTTTTCATGAATACGTACAGTACCTCCAAAATAGTCGGCTAACAACTTAGCAAAAGATATTCCATCACCTTCCACAACGATATCGATATCTTCATTTTCACGACCAATCACCAAATCACGCACGACTCCTCCAATCATAAAAGCACGATAGTTTAATTTGTCAGCTTGTTCCCCGATCGTTTTTAATAGCTGAAGAATATCGTGAGGGATTAATTTTTCCATTCGACGAGCTAAAGAAAGTTCCAGCGGGCTAGATTGCTGTATGACTTGGCCTGACTTAATTTTCTCACCGTGAAGTGCTTCAATGACATTGGTTCTAGAAATAATGCCGATGAGTTGATCTTTTTCTAAAACAGGTAGTCTACCGACATTCTTAGCAATCATAAGATTTTGGACTTCTTCTAGTGACATACTAGAATGAATGGTTGTTGGGTCTGTACTCATGTACCCTTTTACTGGTGCATGCCCAAGACCATGATGTTTCGCTTTATCTATATCTCGTCTTGAGATAATACCTACAAGTTTTCCATCTTCTAAGACTGGAAATCCAGTATGACCGTATCGAAGCATCATTTTTCCTGCTTCTTCTATAGAGGTAATTGTTGAAATGACCTTTACTGGACTAGACATGATGTCTTTTGCCGTCAGTGATGGCTTTATCACCTCTTTAATGCTACCTCTTACAATAGCTAATATTTCTTGAAAGTTTCCATTTTTGACCATGGCAGAAGCTGCTTTTTGATGTCCTCCTCCAGAAAACATCTTGATGATTGGTAATACATCTATCCGCTCTGACGTGGAACGTCCAACGATAAACGTACGTTTACCCATTTCGACGACAAAAAATAGTGCATCAGTTCCTGTCATCTCTAATGCCTTTCTGGCAAGAAGAGCTAAGCCACCTGTATAGTCTTTTTGCTGATGGTAGGCAACTAAGATATCAACACCGTCAAAATAATGCTCTTCACTGTGTAGAAGTAAACTTTGCAATAGTTTCTGTTCCTCATCTTGTAAAGGAGTTTCAGAAAATTTCGAGATGATTTCAAGATTTGCGCCACATTCTAAAAGATAGCTCCCAGCTATAAGATCTCTTGGAGTTGTATTTAAATAGGTAAATGCGCCAGTGTCTGTATATAATCCTAGGGCATATATGGTTGCCTCAAAAGAAGAGATTGTTATTTCTTTGGATCTCATCTCCTCAACTAATAAGGTAACTGTTGCACCTACCAGTTCTATCATTGCAGTTTTTGCTTTCACGTTCATATCGTTTGGTTGATGATGATCATAGACAATAAATTCAACCTTCTCTTTATCAATTAGGTAACTTACTTCTCCAATTCTTTGCAGAGAGGCGATATCGACTAGAATGATTTCTGTGACATTCTCCCAATTTATTTGATTAGGGTAATACAGACTAAAGGAATCCCGATATAAAGCTAAAAAACGTTCGAGCGATTTCCCTTGTTTTGTCGGTAAAACTAATTTGGCTTTAGGGTATAGCTTTTTTGCAGCTACCATCGAGGCAAATCCATCAAAGTCTAAGTTTATATGTGATAAGATTACTTGCAAAAGAAAACCTCCATCTTTACCAATTAAAAGTTACTAAGGTAATTTTAACAAATAGAGTTATGTAATGGTAGTTAGGTTATTTTTCAACAAAAAAGAACTCTCATTTGAGAGTTCTTACACTTTTTTTACTTTAAACGTACTAATCATTAGTAAGGATAAAATGAGAGTAATCCACATAAATAAAGGTCCAGGAACTGCTTCTACTAACAAAAAGCTTATTGTTAATAAACACCCGCCTGCAGTAATTGGTAAACCAACAAAATATCCATAGTGTTCAGATACATTAAATCTTGCCAATCTGATAGCACCACAAGCAATGAAAATAATGGTAAATATTGCACCAGGTGTACCAAAATCATAGAGAATAGCTGAGTATAAGAGTAAGGCTGGAGCAACTCCAAAAGATATTAAGTCACACAATGAGTCCAGTTGCTTTCCTAATTCTGAGGTAATATTTAATCTTCTAGCTACAATTCCGTCAAAACGGTCGAATACGGCAGCTAAACATATGAATAACAAGCTGGTATATAATTGCCCTTGAAGAATGAATATAATTGCAAAAGCTCCTAAACCTAAATTTAAAATAGTTAAAAGGTTAGCGGCTTGGGTTCTCATTTTTTTAATTGTTTGATCAAGATGTTGAAGTATAAACAAAATCATCACTCCTTGTGATAAACTAAGGATAGTAAAATAAAAGGGATATAATAAATGTATGTAACGTTAAATTTTTATAGTATCATATTTATTATAATGGGTGTTAGCATTTTTAGATAGACTTTTTTGACATTTTGTTGAAAAAAGGAATTATGTGGAGTGAAAATACATAAAAGCCAAGTAAGGAAACTTTGTGAAGAAAATTTATTATTTAATTTTTGGAGGAAAAAAAAGTGAAAAAAGCCATTTACCAATCTTTAATCGAACTTTCAGGTAATCGTTTTAATTCTTACCTTTTAAAGAATTTTACAAAATCAAAAGTAAGCAAATATATAAATAAATCTTTTGTTAAAACATACAACATCAATGAAGCAGAAATGGAAAAACCTTTGCACCAATATGGGAGCCTACAGGAATTATTTGTCCGTAACTTAAAAGAAGGAGCAAGATCGATTGACGAAACCCCAAATAGTATTGTTAGTCCGGTTGATGGTATTCTTGCGGATATTGGAAAAATTAATGAAAACAGTGCTTTTCATGTTAAAGACCAAGATTATAGCTTAGTTGAAATGCTTGGAAATAAAAAAAGAGCTGAAAAATATAATGAAGGTATTTATATCATTCTGTACTTAAGTCCAAGCCATTATCATCGAATTCATACACCGTTTTCTGGAACTGTAGTTGGAAAGTGGGCTATGGGCAATAAATCTTATCCTGTAAATGAGTTAGGCTTAAGACTTGGAAAACGACCATTATCTAGAAATTATCGTTTGATAACCGAAGTTAGACTGAGTAATGATAAACACTATTCTGTTGTTAAAGTTGGAGCTCTTAATGTTAATAGTATACACCCGACGTTTAAAGGTGATAGCTTGAAAAAAGGGGAAGAATTAGGTTATTTTTCTTTTGGATCTACAGTAGTTCTACTTTTCGAAAAAGATACTCTTCAAATTGATCCTTCTGTCAAAGCACCAATGGACGTTTTAGTGGGGATGAAAATAGGATCTCTTTAATAAGCAAGGAAAGGGTTTTGAAAATCATCGTGATTTTCAAACCTTTTTTGTACACAAGTGATGATAGAAAGGTGAGCAGAAAGTGAAACTACTAGCAGGTTTAGCTCAAAAAATCGTAAATGAAGTGACAGAGATTTTAGATGAAGAAGTCATTGTTGTAGACCATACAGGTATAATTATCGCTGCTAGTGATCAAACACGGATTGGGAGCTTCCATGAGGGAGCTCAAATTTCTGTTAAGAAAAAGGAAAAAATCGTTATTACCAAAGAAGATGTTTTGCGCTTAAAAGGTGTAAAGGCTGGGATTAATTTACCAATAACTTTTCATCATAAAGTTATTGGTGTTATAGGGATAACTGGCGATCCTAGTGAAGTAAATCGTTTTGGTGAGATTATACAAAGAATGACTGAGCTCCTGATTCAAGAAGCTCATTTTCATGAAAAGATTGAGTCAAAACATCGTGGGTTAGAAACGTATGTTTATGAATGGGTTCATCTTCATCAGATGAATGAGGACTTTCGAGAAAGAGGCGAAATTTTAGGGATATCCATGGACATTCCCAGGTGTTGTGCCTTGATTGAAATTACCCAATTCAATGGGGACTCTCTTCTTGAACGTGAAACTACAGAAGTACTGAGAGAGTTTTATCCAGGTGAAAATCAGGATATTTTAGTTCAGTGGGGGAGTGGCAGATATGTGTTACTTAAATCAGTTCATAATACTCTTGTAGAAGAAAGTGTCATTACATCCTTGAAATATATTCAAGGATATATAAAAGAAAATCATGGAATATCACTAACGATTGGCATCGGAACGAAGGTCTTTGACTCTTCACAACTTCATACATCGTACAATCATGCAAAGAAAGCACTAAGAGTAGCCAAAAAAAATGATGGACTGGTCTGTTATGACAATTTGACATTGGATGTAGCACTAGCAGAAATAACAGATGAAACTAGACAAGAGGTAGTAGAGAAAGTGCTTGGGATCCTGCTCAGGGAGCAGGAGTTATTAGAAACATTAGAGGCTTATTTAGAAAGCGATCTTTCTATCAAAGAAACTTCAAAAAAACTTCATATTCATATAAACACCCTTCATTATCGTTTAAAAAGGATTAGTGAATTAACAGGGTATTCCTTAAAGGAGACACGTAACTTGGTTATGTTTTACATTGCTCTCTCATTTTGGAACGAAGTTAGATAAAAACACAAAAACTTATGGACTTCCATAAGTATCTTTGTGTTTCTGAACATAGATGTAAGCGTTTTAATTTACTATAATTAAGATACAAATTTGTTATGTAAATTGTAGCGGTTATAGGGGGATGGGGAAATGATTCATCAAGATGCTAAAAAGAAATTCACTGCTATCGTAGGGGAAGTTAACTACCTTGATTCAAAACAAAGTTTGGTTGCTTATTCATATGATGCAACACCAAACTATCAAGCACTTCCAGATGCTGTAATTAAACCTAGAAATACCAAAGAAGTTTCCGAGATTGTGAAAGTTTGTAATGAGTATAAAATTCCAATTGTACCACGTGGAAATGCAACAAATCTTTGTGCTGGAACATGTCCTTTAGAAGGTGGACTTGTCATGATTTTTACACTCATGAATGAAATTATAGAGCTTGATGAAGAAAACTTAACGGTTACAGTTCAACCTGGACTCATAACGTTAGATATGATTAATGCTGTAGAAGCAAAAGGGCTTTTTTATCCGCCAGACCCAAGTTCAATGAAGATATCTACTATTGCAGGTAACATCAATGAAGGTTCGGGTGGCTTACGTGGTTTGAAATATGGTGTTACTCGCGACTACGTCATAGCGTTAGAAGTTGTATTACCGAACGGAAATATTATTCGTACTGGTGGGAAACTGGCAAAAGATGTAGCAGGTTATGATTTTACTAGATTAATGGTTGGTTCGGAAGGTACATTAGGTATTATAACAGAAGCAACATTTAAATTAATTCCAAAACCAGAAACGAAAAAGACGATGCTAGCCCTATATGACAGCCTTGAAGCTGCGGGACGTACGGTTTCAAAGATTATTGCCAATAAAATAATCCCGACAACTTTAGAGTTTTTGGATCAACCAACGATTCGTGTAGTTGAAGATTTTGCAAAAATAGGTTTACCTACAGATGTTGGTGCAGTACTTCTGATTGAACAAGATGGTCCATTAGAGGTAGTCGAAAGAGATATAAAGAGAATGGCTGAAATTTGCCAAGAAGAAAACGCATTATCTGTACAAATTGCCCAAACAGATGAAGAAGGAACAGCTTTAACTACTGCAAGACGTTCTGCCCTTTCAGCTTTAGCTAGACTAAAGCCGACGACAATTCTAGAAGATGCAACAGTTCCTCGTTCGAAAATTGCTGAAATGGTTCGTGAAATTGAAGTTATTGCTAAACGAAACAATGTACAAATTTGTACGTTTGGGCATGCAGGAGATGGAAACCTTCATCCAACATGTATGACAGACGCACGTGATAAAGAGGAAATGCACCGTGTCGAAAAAGCCTTTGAAGAAATCTTTGAAAAGGCAATTCAATTAGGTGGAACGATTACAGGAGAACATGGTGTTGGGGTAATGAAATCACCTTACCTTGCTTGGAAGCTTGGTGAGGAAGGCGTGGAAGCTATGAAAACATTAAAGATGGCTTTTGATCCAAATAACATAATGAATCCTGGAAAAATGTTTGCTAAAGAAACACGTAAACGGGTGGTGGTTAGTCGATGAGCACAACAAATGAGAGACAGCAAGAACTAGCCATCGATATGAAAGCAGGCATGGATTATGATGAGCTAATGAACTGTATGAGATGCGGATTTTGTTTACCATCTTGTCCAACATATAGGGAATCAGGTGGAAATGAAGCTGCTTCTCCTCGTGGACGAATTGCTTTAATGAAAGCAGTAGTTGACGGCATTATGGAACCAGATGAAGATTTTGAGAAACAACTTAGTCTTTGCTTAGGCTGTCGTGCTTGTGAGCCCGCATGCCCATCAGGGGTAAAATACGGGCATTTATTAGAAGCAGCTCGTGATATTATTCAAAAGAAGAAAAAGCATAGCCTTCCAGTCAGGATGGTTCGTAGCCTTGTTTTTAATCAACTGTTTCCAAAACCAAATCGAATGAGAACTGTTAGTAGTTTACTGTGGTTTTATCAAAAGACAGGAATTCAAAAAATTGCTCAAGCAACTCACTTAACAAAAATTGCTCCAGGTAATTTATCGATTATGGAAAAAGTGTTACCACAAGTGCCTTCACCTAGCCAGTTGAAAAATAGACCAACACATGTGGCGGCAGAAGGAAAAGTGAAACAGAAGGTTGCCTTCTTCTCAGGCTGTCTAATGGATACAATGTTTATGGATACGAACGATGCTACATTATTTATCTTAAGTAAATCCAATTGTGAAATAGTAATTCCCGAAAAGCAAAATTGCTGTGGAGCACTTCATGCCCATAGCGGTGAAAAGGATGGTGCAAAAGCCTTAGCCAAAGAAAATATCCTAGCATTTGAGAATGTGAAAGCTGATTTCATTGTATCAAATGCAGGAGGCTGTGGTGCTTTATTAGTTGAGTATGGTCATCTTCTAAAAGATGACCCAGAGTGGGCGGAGAGGGCAAAAGTATTTTCAGCTAGAGTAAAAGATATTTCGGAAATACTATTAGCAGTTGGCATGCCTAAAATGGTACTTGATGAACAGATTGTCACTTATCAAGATTCATGTCATTTACGAAATGTTATGGGAACTTTTAGTGCTCCAAGAAGGCTTCTGCAACAAATTGAAGGTGTAACATTTACGGAGATGAAGGACGCTGATCGTTGTTGTGGCTCTGCAGGGGTTTACAATATTATTGAGCAAGAAATGTCCATGCAAATTCTCGATGTGAAAATGGAGCAGGCAAAAGCAACGAAGGCCAGAACATTAGTGACAGCTAACCCTGGGTGTCTGTTACAAATGAAGCTAGGAATTGAACGTGCCGGGTTACAAAAAGATGTTAGAGCTGTCCATATCGTTGATTTATTAGCAGAGGCTGTAAAAAAAGGTGAATGACAAGCATAAGACAAGCACATGCCTTTCTATGTAAGAAAAAAGCTAGATCATTATTATGATCTAGCTTTTTTTGCTTTTGCTTTCTTTTCAAATGCCTTTTTTAAGTCGTCTTGAGTACTTTGATCCCATAGCTCAACGCCTACGTTATAAGCAGAGCGAGCGATCATAAAACCTGCCACAGGTGCTGTTAAGAATACGAATAGTATTGTTAATAATACCTTTCCACTAAATAACCCTTCAACAAAGTGAAAGTGAACATAAACGGCAAGCATGGTACTAATAACACCTAGTGTAGCACTTTTTGTAGCCGCGTGAAGGCGCCCATAAACATCGGGGAACCTTACAATACCAATGGCACCTAAAAGGCTTAGGAAGCCACCTAGAAGGACAAGAAGGCTAATTATGATCTCGATCAAAGATCACACCTCCCTCAATGAACTTAGCTAATGCGATCGTTCCAATAAATGCAAGAATTGCAATGACTAGAATGACTTCAGCATATGCTAACGTATTTTGAATGATCATGACAATACCAATGACTCCGATTAATGTAATTCCAATAGTGTCCAAGGCAACCACTCGATCAGACATCGTAGGCCCTTTTACGACACGAATAAAGCATACTAGAATGGATAGTGACATAATAATGAGCGAGATGTTAAGAGATAAAGTAAGCATTATTGAGTCACCTCCATGATCGCTTTTTCGAACGTATTATGAATTTGTTTAATCATTGCTTCTTTGTCAGGTACATGAATTGAATGAATGTAAATCGTGCGACCATCCTCAGAGAAATACATTGTTAATGTACCTGGTGTTAACGATATTAAACTAGAAAGTAACGTAACTTCCCAATCTGTTTTAAGCTTGGTAGGAACAGCAATAATTCCTGGTTGAATATCAAGCTTTGGACTTAAAACAATTTTAATAACATCAATATTAGCTAAAATTAGCTCTTTGATAAATAACACAATAAGTTTGACAATCGCGATTACGCGACGGAAGTAAAAATCAAATGTTAAAAACCGTCGTAAGACAAATAGGAGTGCTATCCCGACTATATAACCGATGAAAAACTCAACAGGAGAGAATTCGTTTCGGAGGAGCATCCAAATAATCGCTAAACCAATGTTTAATAAGATTTGAAATGCCATGGCAACTACTCCTTATTTAGTACAGAATTGATATAGATTGATGGATCGAGAATTTGTTCAGCTACGACTAATGAAAACTGAAAAATTGGTTCAGCAGCTAATCCTAAAGCGATTGATAAAAGTACTAACGGTGCGATAGGCAACAATAGTTTTCCAACTGGACGTTTTTTTGCTTCTTCATCTGTAAGTTTCTGTTCACCCCAAAATGCGTAAATAAAGATCTTCATCATAGAGAACAGTGTTAATAGCCCAACAACTAAGGCAACAACAACAATAAAATATCGGCCCTCTTGAATACCTGCTAAAAGAAGCGCAAACTTACTGAAAAATCCACTGAGCGGTGGTATACCAGCTAACGAGATAGCTGCAATAAAGAATAGCCAACCTAGATATGGATGAGTTTTCAACAATCCACCCATTTTCTTTAAGTCAGTAGTTCCAGTCACTTTTTGGGTTGCTCCTGCAAATAAGAACAAGGCAGCTTTTACAATGATATGATGGGCAATATAGTAGATTGCACCAGCTATCGCAAGTGGTGTGAAAATACCTAATCCCATTACCATGTATCCAACCTGACTGATAATATGGAATGATAAAATCCGTTTAAAGTCAAATTGTGAAACTGCTCCTAAAACTCCAAAGAACATAGTAGCTCCAGCTAAGAACAGAATGATATTATGAGTAAAACCTGGATCGTGATAGAAAATTAACGTAAATGTTCGGAAAATAGCGTATATACCCACCTTTGTTAATAAGCCACCGAATAAGGCTGCAATGGCTGCAGGTGGTCCATAATATGACTTTGGTAACCAAAAGTATAGTGGAAATAAAGCACCTTTCATTCCGAATACGATTAAGAATAGTATCGCAATGACATTTAAAATCCCTTGTTGCTCAAGTTCTGCTACTTTTACTGAGAGATCTGCCATATTTAAGGTTCCAGTGACACCGTAAATATAGGCAACACCCACAATAAACAAACCAGAAGCAAAGATGTTAATTAATACATACTTTAATGACTCACGAAGCTGGTATTTGGTACCTCCGTGAACGATAAGAATGTAAGAGGAGATCAGCATAACTTCAAAGAAAACGAACAGGTTAAACAGGTCCCCAGTTAGAAACGCACCATTAACTCCTGTCAATAAGAAGAAGTAGAATGGGTAGAAGTATCCTTTTTGACGTTCCTCACTAAGTGTTTGAAACGCAAAGAATAGACAAGCTAGCCCAACAATGCTAGTAAGAATGACCATCAAGGCCGCAAGTAAATCGGCTACTAAGACAATCCCGAATGGAGCCTGCCAATTTCCTAATGCTAGCGTGTGTATACCATCGTAATAAACAATATGCGCAATATACAACGATAACCCGAGTAGGGCAAACGCAGTTACTCCACTGATTACACGTTGTACCTTTAAATTTTTAGCGAACAATAATAAGACTACGCCTACAATTAACGGTAAAAGTATCGGTAGAATGACTATGTTATTCATCAGCATTTCCCCTTAATTGATCTAAATCGTCTGTTTTGTGTACTTTGTATGTGCGATAGGCTATTACAAGTAAAAATGCCGTCACACCAAAGCTAATTACGATTGCTGTTAAGATTAATGCCTGAGGAAGTGGGTCAGCATATGCTGCTGCTTCCTGTCCAAGTAATGGAGGAGCCCCTTTATTTAATCCAGCTAAAGTTAACAGGAGAAGATGGGCACCGTGCCCAAGAAGCACTACTCCAATAACTACTCGTAACAAACTTTTCGTCAAAATCATATACGTACTTACTGTAAAGATCACACCGATCGTTAAAATCATTAATATCTCCATTTATGCATCATCCTCCGCAATCGTTAAGATAGAGAGCAATGCAACCCCGACAACAACTAGATAAACCCCTAAATCAAACGGTAGGGCAGTTGTTAGATGAACTTTTCCTAAAATCGGAAACGTAACATACTTATCAAACTGTGTTAGAAACGGAAAGCCTCCAAGCATAGAAGCAATTCCGGTACCCGCAGCAATTAACATTCCGACAGCAATCATTGTCGTATAATTAAATGGTAGGACGCGCTTAATTGTTTTTACATCAAAAGCAACATACAACAGTAATAACGCCGCTGCGGTCATTAACCCACCAATAAACCCTCCACCTGGGTTGTTGTGTCCAGCAAAGAACAAAAATACAGAGAAGGCAAGAATAATGAAAGCGACAATCGTTGTGGTGGTTTTAAGCATTAAAAGATTTTTTCTCACACGTCTTCCCCTCCCGTAAAGCGTAATTTCGTTAACACGACAATACCTAATGCGGCAATTGCCAATACTAAAATTTCCAAGAAGGTATCAAGACCCCTGAAGTCAACAAGGATTACGTTAACAATATTTTTACCTGCAGCTAGTTCATAAGCATTGTCAATAAAAAATTGTGAAATCCCCTCAATTGGATTCGCATAGCTCATCGCATGAGCACTTAGTGCTGTTAATGTAATAACAACCCCTACTCCAATGGAAACCAGTAAGTTCGTTAACTTAAATCGAGGTGTAAATTTTTCTTTTCGTAGTTCTGGCAAATGGTAGAATGCCAATAGGAAAAGAACAACCATCACTGTTTCAACTAACAATTGTGTTAAGGCTAGATCAGGTGCACGGAATACAACAAATAGTAAGGCTACTAAGAACCCAATCACACCAGTTGCAGCAATTGCTGTTACTCGATGTGAGATAAACGGTAAGACAACAACTGAACCAAGTAACACAAAGATGATGATGAAAATATATGGTGGTATTTCTGCTACGTTTAATAAGTCGATCGCAAATGCATCAAACTTAACCAATGTATATCCCATTAGTCCGACCATGAAAACAGTCATGAAAACAAAGTAATCTCTCAATAACCCTGTCATCTGCATGTTTGTTACTTTTAATGATCCAGATACAAGCCAAACTAGTGAATTATCATAAACATAATTTAACGGATCTCTTTCTTTTAAGAAGAATGCTGTTTCTGCCCACTTCTTTAAATTTAAGAAAATAAGAGCTCCAAAGATAACGACACCAATTGTCATGAATAATTCAATGTTAAATCCATGCCAATGATAGATATTGACATAGAAACGCTCACCATCAGCTAGTACATTTGGCAGAATTGAGTGCATTGTTGGCTCAATAATGCTGTATGCGAGTAAGTTTGGAAAGAACCCAAAAATAACAACTAGAGAAGCAAGAATAATAGGAGGAATTAATAATCCTATTGGTGCTTCGTGTACTTCTTTTTGAAGTTTTTCCGGTTTGAAGTTTCCTAAGAAGGTACGAACAAACATCAGCATACAATATGCGAATGTAAAAATACTTGCAATCCAAGCAACAATCGGGAAGATAAGCCCTAGTGTTTGCATGTTAAAGATATCAAGTGTTGTTGCATTTACGGCAGCTGTAAAGAACATCTCTTTACTTAAGAAGCCATTAAATGGTGGTACACCAGCCATTGATAGAGTTCCGATTAACGCAACTGTAAAAGTGATTGGCATGATACTCATTAAACCACCGAGCTTACGAATGTCCCTCGTACCTGTCTCGTGATCGACGATACCTACAATCATGAACAAACTACCTTTAAAGGTTGCGTGATTAATAAGATGAAAAACGGCGGCTAACGTAGCAGTGTAATAAAGAGTTCCTACCACTGCGACATCATAATGAAATGCGGCTGACCCTAATCCTAGTAAAGCCATAATCAAACCAAGTTGACTGATTGTTGAAAAAGCTAAAATAGCTTTTAAATCTTTTTGTCTAATGGCAGATACAGATCCCCATAATAGTGTGAATATCCCAAACCCTGAAACGATCCAAAACCATTGAGGCGTTGCACCAAACACAGGAGTCATTCTTGCAACTAAATAGATACCTGCTTTAACCATTGTTGCAGAGTGTAAATATGCACTTACAGGTGTAGGTGCTTCCATTGCATCTGGTAACCAAATATGAAATGGGAATTGAGCTGATTTGGTAAACGCTCCAGCTAACACACAAAGCATAGCAGGGATAAAGAGAGGGTTTGTAATAATAACGTCTGCTTGAGCAATAATTTCACGGATACTAAATGTGTTAGTCATCACATAAAGGAGTGAAAAACCAGCAAGCATTGCAAATCCGCCTGATACAGTAATTAACATTGATTTTTGAGCGCCATATCTAGAACGTTCTTTATGAAACCAGTATGCAATAAGGAGTGAAGATGCTAAACTAGTTAGTTCCCAGAAAACATAGATAGTCATTAAATTATCTGAAAGAACAACTCCTAACATTGCCCCCATAAACATTAACAAGTAGACGTAAAAATTGTTTAACGCCTCTTTTTGTTTGTTGTATAGATAATAGATTGAATACAAGACAACCAAGGTTCCTATCCCTGTAATTAGAAGAGCAAATAGAAGACTTAGGCCGTCTAGGTAAACATCAAAGTTAATTCCCAATGACGGTACCCATGGTTGATGATAAAAGAATGTTTCTCCTTTAGAGATATTAGGTAAAAATTGAATTAAATAAATGAACAAAGCTAATGGTAGGATCATAACAAACCAACCAGTATGTACTTGACGAATATACTTATACAAAAATGGAACAAGTACAGCTAAGATAAATGGTGCTAAAACAACAAGATGTAACACCGACAAATGATATACCCCCTATTCATAATAATGTAGACTATACAAACTCCGCCCCTAGACCAATAAATTATATACTAAATTCAAGAGTCATGCATCCATCATACATTTAGCCTATCACGTTTATCAAAAATTATTAAATAAGAAGAAACTAAGGTAAAAACTATAAAAATAATTTTCATTTCACTTAAAAGACTTATTATTTTGAATAAATAGAAATTAATAAAATCTAAAATGGAGTGTATATATTTTCACTAGAAATATCATCCTTATTAATAACAAATGTATTAAAAGGGTGACGAGATATGATAAAAAAAGCAATTATTGCTATAGGGATATTTTCCATTCTCTTCGTAACTGCTTGGTGGGCAAATGAAATGAACGAAAGAAGATATTATATAGATGAAGACAATGATCAGGTTCAGTTGTTAATGATTGATGAAGAAGCTAGAAATGAAAGGATTTTCCGGCCAAGAGAATATATAAAAATAAAAAGGTGAGCGAAACGCTCACCTTTTGTATGTTACTATGAAGTTTTTTTAATTTTGTCTAATAAAGATCTTTTTTCGATTTCTTCTTTAATTAGCATAATAAAATCCGTACTTAACTGTAATTCGATAGCCTTATAATACGTTTCTACTAGTAGATCATCAGATAAACTTTTCATATTAGCCTGCTTACGCAGTTCACCTCCAAATTTTCTAGTTATTTATATAGGCGCTGTTTCATATAGTAGTAGGTTTTGCTTAATTGAATTCTAACATGTCCTAAGACATGGAACAACCGTTCGATTTATCCACAAATCCTTGTTAATAACCTGTTAGTATCTTGTTTATAAACTTGGTAAATACTAGCAAAATCAGTGTGGATTTGTGTATAAGCTTATCCACATGTGTAGGTTTGTGATAAATTTTGTCGAAAAATTTTTGGTATAATTATGAAAATCTATATTTTTCTCGAAATAAAACAAGGCTTTTCTGAGGGAATCAGGGCATGTCTAAAAGTTTTTGGTAAATAGATTGAAACCATACTCAGTAATGGATTATAATATATAATTTGTAGTAGTTATTTTCCAAAATCGGTGAATCGTAGGGATAACTGAAATTTTTGGTAGTCCATAGGAAGTTGTTTATATTGAATACAACAACAGAGAATACTATAAATAGCAAAAATAATGTAGAAAAATAGGAGGAAATACATTTGAATGAACGTGAATTAATATGTTCTGGTTGTGGTGTAAAAGTACAAACAGAAAACAAGGATGGACTTGGTTTTGTTCCAAAGTCAGCTCTAGAACGTAATATATTAATTTGTCAAAGATGCTTTCGCTTAAAGCACTATAACGAAGTGCAGGATGTCTCCCTAACAGATGATGATTTCTTGAAAATTCTAAATGGATTAGGGAACCGTGATGCTCTAATTGTAAAAATTGTTGATATCTTTGACTTTAATGGTAGCTGGTTACCTGGGTTACATCGTTTCGTAGGTAAGAACAAAGTTTTATTAGTGGGAAACAAGGTTGACTTACTCCCTAAAGTCCTAAATCATAATAAACTAATTAACTGGATGAAACAGTCTTCAAAAGAATTAGGTTTGAAACCAGAAGATGTGTTTTTAATAAGTGCAGATAAAGGTTTAGGAATTCTAGAGCTTGCTGATGCAATAGAGCATTACCGTAACAAAAAGGACGTTTTTGTTGTAGGAAGTACAAACGTGGGGAAATCAACCTTTATCAATAGATTGATCAAAGAGTTTGGTGGCGATGAAGAGCAGTTTATAACTACATCTCATTTTCCAGGAACTACATTAGATATGATTGATATTCCATTAGATGATGGAAGTTCATTATATGATACACCAGGAATTATTAACCATCATCAAATGGCACATTTTGTAACGAAAAATGAATTAAAGACAATTACTCCTAAAAAGGAACTTAAGCCTAAAGTATTTCAATTGAATGAAGAACAAACGCTTTTCTTTGGTGGTCTAGCTAGGTTGGATTATGTATCAGGTGGTAGAAATTCGTTTATTTGTTATGTATCAAATGAGATTAATATTCATCGCACAAAATTAGAGAAGGCCGATGAGCTATACAAAAATCACCTTGGTGATTTATTACAACCTCCTGGACATGAAGATGTTGAGCAATTTCCTCCATTAGTCAAACATGAGTTTACAGTGGGAGAAGAAAAAAGTGATATCGTATTCTCAGGACTAGGGTGGGTAACAATTGAAGAAAGTGCACGAGTTGCGGCTTACGTCCCAAAAGGCGTTGGCGTTTCAATAAGAAAAGCCCTAATATAAATTATGAATTATGAATTATGAATTATGAATTATGAATTATGAATTATGAATTGAAAAGAAAGCTCGAAAATGAAAAATATTTTTAGGGCGTTATAAAAGGGGGGATTGTGCTTGTGAATAAACTGTATGGTTTACTAGGGCATCCTGTAGGGCATTCGATGTCGCCTCTCATGCATAATGATGCTTTTACACATCTTGGCATGAAAGGTTATTATCACGCCTTTGACGTACCTGAAGTGGAATTAAAAGAAGCGGTTGATGCCTTCAGGTTACTAAACATTTCAGGTTTCAATGTCACAATTCCTCATAAGGTTGCGATTATGAACCTTTTAGATGAAATTGATGAAGAAGCCGTGATGATTGGAGCGGTTAATACAGTAGTTAATATGGATGGGCGTTACATTGGATATAATACTGATGGAAGGGGTTATTTAACCTCATTGCTAAAAACGATTGATAGGCCCTTGCATGAATGCAATGTCTTAGTAATTGGTGCAGGTGGGGCCGCTCGTGGAGTGGCAACGGTACTTGCAAATGAAGGCGTAGCGCTTTTAACAATCGCTAATCGTACAATAACAAAAGCGATTGAAATTAAAGATAATTATCAAAGCTATAGGCATGCAAATATTACAGTTGTCTCAATGAGTGAGGCAGAGGATAACTTAGGGTTATACGACATTGTGATTAATACTACTTCTATAGGGATGAGTCCTAACGTTAATGATGTCCCAATTTCTATTCAACATGCTAAACCATCAGTTGTTTTAAGTGACCTGATTTATAATCCAATTTTAACTAAGTGGCTTATACAAGGGGAAGCAAAAGGATTAAAGACTCATAATGGAGTTGGGATGTTTGTTGAACAAGGTGCATTAGCTTTTCAACTATGGACAGGTAAGTATCCAGATACAGAGAGAATGACAGAATTAGTAAGGAAACAACTAGGAGGATTTACATGTTAACAGGAAAACAAAAACGCTATTTACGATCACAAGCTCACCATCTTAATCCAATTTTCCAAGTTGGAAAAGGTTGTGTAAATGAAAATATGATTAAACAAATATCAGAAGCGCTAGAGGCACGAGAGCTAATTAAGATAAGTGTTTTACAAAATTGCGAAATGGATAAAGATGAAGTGGCAGGAACACTGTCAAAAGGAACGAGATCTGAATTGGTTCAAGTAATAGGAAGTACGATTGTTCTATATAAAGAGTCAAGAGAAAATAAGACACTTCAGTTACCGTAATTCGATTAATAGGAGGAGGAAAATGAAAAAAATTGGGATATTAGGTGGTACGTTTGATCCGCCTCATTATGGCCATCTTCTAATAGCTGAAGAAGCAAGAATCGCTTGTTCTTTAGATGAAGTATGGTTTATGCCAACAAGAATACCTCCTCATAAGGTTGGGAGCAACCTTTGTTCGGATGCTGATCGTATCGAGATGGTTAAACAAGCAATTACTGGTAATTCGTATTTTAAGCTATGTTTGATTGAATTCGAACGGGTTGGACCTTCTTATACAGTTGATACGATGATTGAGCTTAAGAAGTGTAATGAGGATACAAGCTTCTTTTTTATTATAGGTGGAGATATGATAAATTACCTTCCTCACTGGAAGGATATAGATAAATTACTTACTCTTGTTACATTTGTAGGTATTCAGCGTCCTGGTCATCCGATTTCCTCTAGTTATAGTGAGAAAGTAGTTATGATTGAAGTTCCTCAACTAGAAATATCTTCAAGTGAAATTAGGGAACGTTTGCAACATAGAAAATCCGTACGTTATCTTCTCCCTGAAACAGTGCATGATTATATAAAGGAGAGGAATATATATGGATAAAGAAAAAGCATTAGAAATAATAAAAAGTCAGTTACCTGAAAAACGTTACATTCATACACTTGGGGTTGTCGAAACTGCAGTTAAACTAGCTAACAAATATGGAGCTAATCCAAAGAAGGCGGAGTTAGCAGCTATTTTTCACGATTATGCAAAGTATCGTCCTGTTTCTGAGATGCGATCAATTGTTATTGAACATAAAATGGATCCGAATATATTGAAATATGGTCGGGAGCTATTACATGCCCCAGTCGGTGCGTTTTTAGTTAAAAAAGAAGTTGGAATTGAAGATGAAGAAACCTTAAATGGCATCCGCTACCATACAACGGGCAGACCCTATATGAGCTTATTAGAAAAAATCATTTATATCGCAGATTATATTGAGCCTAATCGTACGTTTAAGGGAGTTGAAGAAGTGCGAGTGTTAGCTGAGGAAGATTTGGATCTTGCTTTGGTTACTTCGATTGCCAATACTGTTCATTTCTTACTGAAAAAACAGCAACCAGTTTTTCCAGATACGTTAGCTACTTATAATCATTTAATTTTAAAGGAGGAGTTTTAGTACATGCATGAAAATAAAATATTAGAAATAGCTGTAAAAGCAGCTGATGACAAAAGAGCCGATAACATTGTTGTTTTAGATATGAAGGGGATTTCACTTATTTCAGATTACTTCTTAATTTGTCACGGTAACTCTGAAAAGCAGGTACAAGCAATAGCTACTGAAATTAAAAAAACAGCGCAAGAAAATGAAATTGAATTAAAAAGATTGGAAGGCTTTGACCAAGCTCGTTGGGTTCTCATCGATCTTGACGATGTTGTTGTTCATGTATTCCATAAAGATGAGCGTCTTTATTACAACTTAGAAAAACTATGGGGAGATGCACCGACACTGGATGTTGAAGGGGTTCTTGGGTAATGGAATGGAAGCCTGGAATGATTGTAAGTTTGAAGGTCGCTCGAAAAGCTGATTTTGGCTATTTTTTAACAACTGAAAAGGAAAACAGTGAAGATGTGCTACTCCATAAGCGACAAGTTACATCCCCTATTGAAATAGGGGACACGGTAGAAGTGTTTTTATTTCACGATCATCAGGAGCGTCTTGCAGCAACAATGGAAAAACCAATTGTATCTTTAGGGAAATTCGATTGGTTAGAAGTAGTATCAATAAATGAGAGAGATGGCGTATTCCTTTATAATGGTATTGCCCGTGATTTGTTCTTGTCGATGGATGACCTAGGTCCAGATCGCTCGTTGTGGCCTAAAGTAGGAGATAAGGTGCCTGTATCATTAATTTACGATAAAAAAGGTCGACTAATGGGACGACTTCTTCGTGGTACGCCGATAGAAGAAACAGCAGAAAAAGCTCCAAAAACAATCTTGAACGAAAATGTGACGGGATCCATTTACTCCTTTGCGGAAAAAGGTGTGTTTGTAATGACAGAAGAAGGGTATATTGCTTTTCTTCATTTCAATGAAGCAAATGAGGAGTTGCACCTAGGAAAAGTTATTACAGGTAGAGTGACGTTCGTTCGTGATGACGGGAAAATCAATATTTCCCTTCAACCGAAGGCCCATGAAAGAAGACATGATGACGCGGATAAAATATACGAGTTTTTACTTAAACGTGACGGTGGTATGCCTTACACGGATAATTCAGATCCAATAATCATTAAACAAAAATTTGATATGAGTAAAGGCGCCTTTAAACGAGCCATTGGTAAGTTGTTGAAGGAAGGTAAGATTTACCAAAAAGATGGCTGGACGTATAAAAAGGAGTAACCCTCAATGAATTACAATAAATTTGCCTACTTGTATGATGAATTAATGATTGACGCCCCTTATAATCAGTGGGTGTCTTTCGTTTTAGAGATAACTGAACGTATAGGTTCAAGTAAAAATCGAGTATTAGATTTAGGCTGTGGAACGGGAAATGTTGCTATCCCACTAAGTAAGCAGGGTATAAATGTAACTGCCGTTGATTTATCTGAGGAAATGCTCTATGTGGCGAGAGAAAAAAGTGAAAATGCTGGAGTAGCCATTCAATTTTTTCAACAGGATATGAAGGAGTTAGATGGTTTAGGTAAATTTGATGTAGTATTGTGCTTATGTGATTCCATTAATTACCTTCATGATGAAACTGATATTTGCCAGACCTTCCAGAAAGTCTACAATCACCTAAATGATAATGGCTTGTTTATCTTTGATGTTCACTCGGTCCATAAGGTTGATAACGTATTGGCCGGTAATACGTTTGCTCATAATGGTGAAGATATCTCCTATATTTGGGAATGTTTTTCCGGAGATGAGCCGTTTAGTGTTGAACATGATTTATCTTTTTTTGTTCAAAATGAACAAGGGTTATATGAGCGATATGATGAGTTGCATAAGCAACGAACATACCCGATAAGTGTTTACGAAAAAGGCCTATCTGACTTAGGGTTTCATATCGTATCAATTACAGGAGACTTTTCATTAGACGAGCTTGCAGATGATGCGGAGCGCTGGTTTTTCGTTGCCAAAAAAGGGTAGATAAAAGAGGGAATCTCATTTTTTTGAGAATCCCTCTTTTCACCTAACGAAATATTCATTATACTATTATTGAAATTGATCGTTTACTTTCTCGAGATCTTCCCTGTATTTCGCATGGGTTTGCTGGAATAAGTGATCGAACATATCTCCAATCTCCTCACGCAATACTTTCAATCCTTCACCTGTGACACCACCAGGTACAGAAACTCTCTCTTGTAAGGTCGGTAATGTAAAAATTTCTTTTTCAAGTAATTTTCCAAATCCGACAAACATCTCACTTGCTAATTGTGTTGCTTCTTCTTTACTAATTTCTGTTTGCCTAACAGCTGCATCT
Source organism: Anaerobacillus alkaliphilus (assembly GCF_004116265.1). NCBI lineage: Bacteria > Bacillati > Bacillota > Bacilli > Caryophanales > Bacillaceae > Anaerobacillus > Anaerobacillus alkaliphilus. The sequence continues at coordinate 237,384 of NZ_QOUX01000042.1, forward strand.
ACAAAAGCTTGAACTAAAAAGCTAAAGAATGCAGGACCACAGCTTGCAATATCAGATGCAACCCTAGTGATATTTTCTTCGATTTGTACCGGCGTAGAAATATGTCTAAACAAACTTTGTAAAGTTTCTAAATCATCGGATGTACATGTCGACCCTAAAGTTACTAGAGATGTACCAGCGAAAGCTCTGTTTGTAATGCTAGGTATAATTCGAGCGGTTTTACAATCAACTACCGATTCCAATTGCTCAATAGAGATAGGACTGGTAATTGAAATCAAAAGTTTTTCTTTGGTCAAAACGGTATTTAACTCTTTTAGTAAAGGATGAAATTGTAACGGCTTTACACAGATAAACAATATATCAGCCTCACGTGCTACATCTTTACTGGACTCAGCTACATGTATGGCAGGGTATCTCTCTTGGAAAGCCTGAGCTTTTTCTATTGTTCGATTGGTGATGATAAGTTGAGATGGGGTTACTGCAGTTGATTCGATGAACGATTCAATTAAGATGCTCCCCATACTACCTGTGCCAATAATACCAATTCTCATGTGTTCAACCCCCTCCTTCTCGAACTTCTTACCCTTAAGTGTATGAGGCTGAATTTGGGAATATGACACAGAAAATTAAAAGCTCAGCATAATAAAATGCAGAGCTTTATAGGACTAGGAGGGCTTAATATGTTCCAAGACCATTTCTTTCGTAACTGTTTTTCTAATTGGAAAACGGAAAGATTTACTTAGATTATTCATTTTTTCAGTGATTGCATTAACCTCAGTTAAGGAAAAGTCTTGTTGCTCTTTTGCCGCTTGTAAAATTGCTTCAATGGCTTCTTCACGCTTCGCATCAAGCTTTCTATATTCTTTCTCTCCTTCAATAAATCTGGTCATTTGTTCTTTAATTTGTAAATGTACACTCATGAAAAATTTCTCCTTCTATACAATTCTTTTGGGGGTATTACTTATGTTGAAATTAAAACGGAATAGCTTATTCTTACTTGCAGTATGTACAATTGCTTTGGTTTTTAGTGTAAGCCTATTTAGAAGTTTTGACAACAGTAGAGTGACGGAAGATTATTTTCAGGCGTCAGTAACGACTACTGCTTTAGTTGAAACGGAAAAAGAAACACACAATCCTAGTACAAGAATACTCGTAGATATTAAAGGTGCTATAGTTGATCCTGGAGTGTATGAAATGCACCTAGGAGACCGTGTTATCCATGCAATTGAAAAAGCCAGTGGTTTTTTATCTGAAGCTAACCCAGATATGGTTAATTTAGCTTTAATACTTGAGGATGAAATGGTCATTTATGTACCATGGAAAGGTGAAGAAGAACAACCGCAGATAACATCAGAACATGTCACCAAGAAGGATACGAACAAAATTAATATTAATAATGCTACTAGCGAAGAGTTACAAAAAATTCCTGGGATTGGGCCAGCAAAGGCTTCTGCAATAGTAACGTATCGCGAGGAAGCAGGGAAGTTTAAGAGTATCGAGGATGTGGTGAATGTACCGGGTATTGGTGCAAAAACACTTGAAAAAATAGCGGAATTTATTGTAGTAAAGTGATAAAATATTTTTTCTGAAATTATTGACAATTCTTATTGGCAAACTGTATAATCACCCTATTGAAATAAAATAATTGAAGAACTCTTATTGAGAGAGGTGGAGGGATTGGCCCTATGAAACCCGGCAACCAGTGTGTAAACACAAGGTGCTAAATCCAACAGAACAGAATTGTTCTGAAAAATGAGAGAAAGAAGCAGATACGAACTCTTCTCTCATAAATATGAGAAGAGTTTTTTGTTGTTTAAAGAGTTTAGAGGAGGAAATGAAAATGACTGAAAGAAATTGGAGTTTAGAAACAATCGCTGTACACGGTGGTCAAGAAGCGGATAACAATACTTTATCGAGGGCAGTACCGATCTATCAAACAACTTCTTATGTTTTCAAAGATACCGATCATGCAGCGAATTTATTTGCGTTAGCTGAGGCAGGCAATATTTATACACGAATTATGAACCCAACTCAAGACGTTTTTGAAAAAAGGGTAGCTGAATTAGAAGGTGGAATTGCTGCTTTAGCCACAGCTAGTGGGCAGTCAGCAATCACACTTGCGGTTTTAAATATTTGTGAGAGTGGTGATGAAGTAGTTGCATCGAGCTCATTATATGGCGGTACATATAATCTTTTTGCACACACGCTAAGAAAGTTAGGGATTAAGGTTCATTTTGTTGATGGAACAAATCCTGAAAACTATCGTGCAGCCATCAATGATAAGACAAAGCTTCTTTATGGGGAAATTATCGGAAATCCTAAGGGAGATGTCCTTGATATCGAGGCAGTTTCAAACATTGCACATGAAAATGGAATACCGTTAGTAATTGATGCAACATTCTCAACCCCGGCTTTATGTAGACCAATTGAACATGGTGCGGATATTGTTGTCCATTCTGCGACAAAATTTATCGGAGGACACGGTACATCGATTGGCGGAATTATAGTTGATGGTGGAAATTTCGATTGGGGAAATGGTAAGTTCCCAGGATTGTCTCAGCCAGACCCAAGTTATCATGGGATTGTTTATACAGAGGCAGTAGGAAACTTAGCCTATATTATTAAAGCACGTGTACAATTATTACGAGATCTTGGACCTGCAATTGCACCATTTAACTCATTTTTACTTCTACAAGGTCTAGAGACCCTCCATTTACGTTTAGAACGTCATTGTGAGAATGCTTTAAAAGTAGCTCAAAACCTACAAGAAAATTCATTAGTAGATTGGGTAAGCTATCCTGGGTTAGAGAGTCACCAAAGTTACCAATTAGCTCAAAAGTATTTACCAAAAGGTAAAGGAGCAATCCTGACGTTTGGAATTAAAGGTGGTATAGAAGAAGGAAAGAAATTCATCAATGCATTAAAACTATTTTCACATGTAGCAAATGTAGGTGACGCAAAATCGCTTGTTATTCATCCAGCAAGCACAACTCATCAACAGTTAACTCCAGAAGAGCAGCTTTCTGCTGGAGTAACACCGGAATTAATTCGTCTTTCAATTGGAATTGAAAATATTAATGATATTTTAGCAGATTTACAACAGGCACTAGAATTAAGTCAGAGATAATTATGAATTATGAATTATGAATTATGAATTATGAATTATGAATTATGAATTATGAATTATGAATTATGAATTATGAATTATGAATTATGAATTATGAATTATGAATTATGAATTATGAATTATGA